>CAZEXE010000011.1:7589-39837 GCA_964516645.1 uncultured Candidatus Poseidoniales archaeon | reverse complement strand
GAGACTTTGCTTCCAGTATGGTTAGCATTCGATTGATAACCAAATGAACAAACATTCGAATTTCCATCTACTTCAAGAACTATTTCTAATGATGCCCAAGAAAGGTCTTCTGCATCATCATCGAATGACAGACTCGCCAATTGATTGTTGATTTGTGAATCCGAAACTGAATCGGATAAACCTACCTTTACTACATTGGAGGTTCCTAATTCCGATTCATATGTGGCCACAAAATAGTACCAAACTCCTGCAACTACGAAAAGCAGAATTACCGAAGATGCTGCTAACTTTTTCCAGTGTGCAGAAAGCCCCGCCATGAGGTGTTCGCAAACGCAATAGTATTTGTTGTTTTTTGGTTAATAATTATGAGACTCAAACCAATTCTTTTGATAAGTATGATTCTGTGCACGAATTATGCGCCGGGCGATATTGTTACTCATCATTATCTTGATGATGCCTCAATTTCCAGCAAGTGCAAATGAGGATTCATTCGATTTCTTCATCGATGAAGAAGTAGTAATACACCCAGGTGAAACCGTTCCATTAAGAATTGCTTGGCACAACCTAGTTGGCTCAGAGCGACATTTTCAAATCAGTGTCAATCAAACCCATGCCAATCTAACAATAGATGACATACCTGCAAATTGGACTAGAGTTGCTTCGGGAAGATTAGGTGAACTGAACCTCAACCTTACAGTTGTTGCAAACTCACAATATGAGACGATTCCTTTCTCACTTGACTTTACCTGCCAAGAAGTACCTGAATGGAAAGAAACCTATGAGATAGATGCCCTCGTCTCAAAATGGTCCAACCTCAACTTCGGGGCGAATGATGGCTCGTCATTTTATGTGCAACAAAATGTGAATACAAGTCTCGCAGTAAACATCTCAAATAATGCAGGATTCGATGATTTGGTAAAAGTACGAATGAATACTGCTTCGAGTTGGCAATACGGATTTGTTGATGATATGAATAATGACAATGAAGTTCATCTTGATCTAGCGGACGGAGAAAATGTGTTCATCAATTTTTGGATTATCACTCCTGCAGTACAGGATGGTGCACCTCTAGCAGCTACTGGACCCTCTTTCATTCTGGAAGCTGAATCTGGCCTAGATAGGCGTATAGAAAGTTGGAGTTTCAGTTTGGAGATGCAAACTTTCCATAATATGACAATTGATGTTGTAGAAGAGAATTTGAGCCTTGAGCCTGGAGATAATGGACGACTTGAAGTTACAATACGAAACAATGGAAACATTGACACTTACCTAGATGCTTCGCTTAGAATGGGCGCTCTAAGCGATGATAGAATCGAAGTTGACAACTGGACTGTAGCAATATTCAATGCATTTGAATTTCAAGCACTTCAACCAAATGAGTCACGTGTTATCGAAATTGGATTCGATGCACCAAATATCAATCAAGGCTCAATAGATGTAGAATTGATCGTTATGCCACAATCTTTCCCACAAAGAGCAAGTTCAATCGCAATATCTTCTGCAATTGAGTGGAACCGAGGCGGGGTTCTTTCATTGACAGGCAACACCTGTAATTCTGTAGAATGGAATGAAACCTGCCAACAGATGGTTGAAATTGAAAACACTGGCAACTTCTACGAACAGTACTCACTAAACATCATAGATGATACAGGTATGACTTTTGAGATTACTTCCGACACCATTGGCCTCTCTAAGGGGCAATCTAGTTCACCAATACCATTCAACTTGACCGCATTTGAAAATGCTGAAGGACTTTTACCTGCTTCTGCAACACTTCAATTAAGATTAGCCGATGGTGAATTGTTGGATTCGATTCAAGTTTCTTCATCTACTGCTCCCCATGTGAATTGGATTTGGGAAGAAGCTTCGAACTCGGTAAACAATGACCGCCTAGAAGTTGTCATCACAATGCGAAACGACGGTAACACAGCAGACGGCCTAATCGTTAGAATGACTTCGTCATACTACACAGAAATGAGTTTCATTCCGCCTGAAAATGCAATTATTGAAGATGGTTCGACCAACATTCGCTCGTTCGAAATTATCAATATCGAAAAGGGTGCAAATTTTACATTTAGAGCGTGGGCAGATATTCCGGATGATCAAAATTCTAACGATGAATTCTATCTCAATATTACTGCACATAGTAGACTTGCCGAAGAAAACCCATTCCACTATTCAGCAAATACAACATTTGATGCTGTAGCAAAAACTGAAGATGGAGGAAATGCAATTGTTAATTCATTGACCGATTTCATCTCAACCGTTTTCACCGTTCTATGGGCATGGAAGTGGATTATTTTGGCCACAATGGCAAGTGCATTGATGATCAACAAGTCATTGCGAGACAGAAGGGTAAGATTGGAGAATGCTGCATTGAATCAACCATCGAGTGCAAACCAAGAGGAGCCAGAAGATTGGCTGGCAGAATTTGCAAACAAAAAGCAACCAATACTCGAGCCTGCACAATCCCCAGAAGTTCCATCAGAAGTTTTCACGGGCATGTTCCAAGCCGTTGGCGGTGAAAAGAAACCCAGTCCACACCCAGTTGATTCCAAATTGGTGGGTGCCGCAAGCACAGTACTAGATCACCACGACACCAAGGTAGTGAAGACCAAAATGGATACTCTAGCAAGTGAAATTGCTGAAGGAGAGATAAGTAAACCCCACAGCGCTAATGTTGCACTACCAGACGACATTGTTCCGGTAACTGAGCGAACTGTGCCCAAAGTAAAATCTGAAGGCACGGTTCCTGAAATGCTGGATTTAGATGACCTTGATTTGTGAGTGATATAATGAAAATTGGAGTCGATGAGGCAGGAAGAGGCTCTGTAATTGGGCCCCTAGTTGTTTGCGCCTTTGCATCAATATCTCAGTCACACCTGATGGAATTAGGAGTAAAAGATTCTAAGGATTTGAGTGTGAAGAAGCGTGAAGAATTGTTTGAAATTCTTTGTGAAATGCCACACAAAGTTGTAATCTGTCAACCGGATAGAATCGATAATTCAACCAACCTCAACGACTTAGAAGTTGAGTTATTTGCCGAAGCACTCTCTGTAATGCCTGAAGGAGAAATAATGCTAGATGCATGCGATGTTGACGCAAACAGATTTGCAAGAAATGTTTCTCACATCTCTAAGCGTGAATGTACAGGTGAGCACAAAGCGGACGAAAATTATCCAGAAGTCGGTGCTGCAAGTATCATTGCGAAAGTAACCCGTGACAGAGCGATAAAGGAGTTATCTGCTGAACTGGGAATTGATGTGGGAAGTGGATACCCTTCAGATCCTAAAACCAAATCTGCAGTGCAAGAACTCGTCAAAGGAGACAGGCCACATGATTGCTTGCGATGGTCTTGGAAAACTGTTAGTGACGCCTGGGGTGGAACTCCTCCACCACGCCCAAATGCCCGCCAACAAACCTTGTTTTGAATAACTAAAACCTCCCCGCCTGACCATGGAGTGGCAGCCGGACCAATCGACATTGGACCTAATTCGTCACCTTGCTTTGCAAAATAGTTTGCAATATGATGGGAAGGGACAAGCAGGTTCAGTGATTAGTCGAATCATGGGTAGCCGTTCTGATTTGCGGCAACATGGAAAGCACATTGCACCATTGGTTACCAACGAGGTTGCCAAAGCGAATGCGATGGCAGATTCGCAAGGATTGGATTCAATCCGAGAAATATTGGAAAATGAAGCTCCAGAACTGCTTGAAAGAAAAGTCCAAACTCGAAGGGAAGGATTGCCAGAACTCCCAAATTTGAATGGTCAGAAACCTGTATTACGATTTGCTCCTAACCCAAATGGTCCACTTTCATTTGGACATTCTAGAGGATTGGTCATCAACGGCCAATACGCAAACGATTTGGATGGAGAATTAATTCTTAGATTCGACGATACAGATACTACGGTCAAACCACCGATGCTTGAGGCATACGAATCGATACCAGTGCAACAACAATGGCTATGTGGATTTCCTGCGCACCGAATTGTAATTGCTAGTGAACGCATGGAACACTATCAAGAGCATGCACGCAAAATGATTGAAGGTGGTTTTGGATATGTTTGTACATGTTCTGCTGAAGCGTTCAAGGAATGCCGAATTGGGAAAACTGAATGCCCATGTAGAAATAACGAAATCGACGAAAATCTGCAAAGATGGAACAAGATGAACGACCCAGAAGGCTACCAGCCAGGTGATGCTGTGCTCAGAGTGAAGACTGATATGACACTAAAAAATCCTGCATTAAGAGACTGGCCTGCAGCACGAATTCAAACCAATCCGCACCCAAGAGTTGGAAATCGCTGGCGAGTCTGGCCCTTACTTGATTTCCAGTCAGCAGTTGAGGATCACCTACAAGGTGTAACTCACATCATTCGTGGCAAGGATTTGATGGATTCGACTAGGAAGCAAACTTTGCTATACGAACACTTTGGATGGGATTATCCTGAGACGATTTATTGGGGTAGAGTCAAAGTTCACGAGTTTGGAGCATTCTCAACTTCACAGATGAAAAAAGACATTGCTTCAGGGCAATATGATGGTTGGGATGACCCTCGTCTACCTACACTTTCTGCTCTTTCGCGACGAGGTATCCAGCCAGAATCTCTACGAGCATTTTGGATTGAATTGGGTCTGACACAAAAGGATATTTCTGTTCCTCTTTCGACTTTGTATTCGCATAATACCAAGGCCATTGATTCTAAGGCCCCTCGCCTAGCATTCGTGAGGAATGCTTGCCCGATAGTCCTCAATGGAGAGTTCCCCAAAACTGGTTCAATTTCTTCTCATTCGGATACTGAAATGTCCCCAAGAAATTACTCGATTGATGAAGGGGTTTGGATTGAACAAGAGGATTCGGGTAAGCCGATTCGATTGAAGGATCTCTGTGATATCGATGAAAATGGAAACATACAGAGTATTGAACGTAGCGACAAGCGAAGTGTAGTTCATTGGGTAGCCGGAGGAAAACCATCACAACTAACAATCGCTAGCGGTCAAGACTTAGAGACAATTGAAGGAATCTTGGAAGACAATGAATACCCGATTGGCACTATTGTCCAATTAGAACGAATTGGATATGCAATAATTGAGGAGAATGGCCTCCTCATGGTCCACGACTGAGGAAAACTGGTTCGCCATCATCCGTGGTGATGATGAATTTTGGCTGCCAAATCTGATTTTGCTGCGGAGTTGGGTCGACGAGTATGTCCAATTCACATGCACTACCGCAATTTCCACCCCGACTGAGATGTTCTTCAGACAGGACACCTAGGATTTTCTCGCTCCCCCAAACGATTAACGCATCGACTGAATCAAGACGCATTTTTGCTTCATCTAGAGAATCTTCAGCACCAATTGTAGAGAATTCCATGACTCTGACTCGAGAGTTCGGTTCATCAATTATACCATAGGTGGATTCAAGACGGTTGGCGTACAGGACTGAACATGGCAATCGAGCGTTTACTCACTGGCAACCTCGGCTCGCAAGTAAAAGAATTGATGGCAACAGAAGATATTCTTCTTGAAGCAGTACGTGATTTGGTCAAGGATGAAATCAAGGCATACATTCGTCAAAAAGTAGATGCTGATGAAGAGTTAAGAGACGAATTGAAGGAAGCCATTACTTACTATTTCAATGCAAAAGCACGCTCTGTTTATGCTGAACTAAAGGCAAGCAGAGCTGCAGCAAGACTTGGTTTGCGTATTCTTCCAGATGAATTACAGGGTGAAGTTGGTGAAGCCTTGGTAGGATTATTCGAGAAAGAACTCGGAAACTTACTAGAGAAGGCACTTTGAGCCCCTTAGGGGCTCATGAGCCCACAGTTTTGAATAGGGTAATGCTTCAGACCAGATTAGGTGATTCTACCTATGCGTGCAACAAAACCTCTAATTTTGTGCGCAATTCTTCTCTTATCTTGCATTCCATTCTCTAATGTAAGTGCTGAAAGTGAGGTGGTTTGTTGTGATTCAGGACCTGTTGAATTATTCCTACTTGGTCCTGCTTCTTCCGGTACTATGTCTCCTTTTGATGCAGCATTAGCTGATGAATCTGAAGAGGTCTCAATTTCGGATGCAATTGCACAGCAGCAAGAAATTGCAAGTTGGGTAATCAATCCTGCTTGGGCCGGAACATTCCCCTCTTCAACATGGGAATTTTCAATCGATTACGAAGTTGCTAATGCTGGCGGGGCTCAAATCAATGCTTCAGTAGAAGTAGAAATGGGAGGAGAAACATTCGTTGGAACTACCGATCAATCGAATACATTCCTGCCTTCGGGCTCTGGTAAATTGAGCATTGATGTCAATGTGGATGAAGGCTCAATCCCATCATCTTCATCGATTTCGGTTACATTTATTGCACAAACAGTTGTGTTCAGCGTTCCAGGAACTGATGCCGGACTAACATTTAGTTGGGGTGGCGATGGTGATGAATCATCGATAATGGCAGATATTCCAATTGTTGATTTGCTAATCGATGAACCTATTACTGAAGGAATGGATGTCTACATCTCAATGATCGTTGCATCTCCCTTTGGCCAAATGACAGCCGCTCATGCCAATAGCCTAGAACTTAGAGTCAATAACGCTGTATTGCCCGGAGACCCAATCGTAACTAGTAGCGGAGATTTTGTGCGCCTAACTTGGACATGGGTTGCAACGTCACCGGGAGAGCAACAAATTACGATTGAAGCAAGCATACAAGTTCAATCGGGAACACCAGTACTTTCCGGTTCAACTATTTTCGATATTCAGCCAGTGGATGACGGCAACCAAGATAGTGGCGGGTTTTATCCAACCGAAGAGCCATTGCGTTCCGATGGTGCTGGTTCACCACTAGTCGTCAAGATGGATATGAGTGTAGATTCCACCGACGGCTATCTGACTCTTGAGAGGGAAATCACTCTAGCAATCGATGAGGAAATCGCATATTGGATGCGATGGGGAATGGATAACATCGGTAGTGATGAGCCAGGACTATCCCAACCACTAAGAATATTCAAATCAGGAATGGTTAGCGATGAAGACCGTCGAAATAGAATAATCGATGACGTTGAACAAAATGAATTCGAAAATCAGATGGTCAACCTTGCTGTGACCTATATGAACGATGGAATGGCTTTGGAACTAGAAGAGTTAATCGGTAACGATATTCAAGAATTAGAACGCATTTCATTCTCCCTTGATTTACAAGGTGAAACAAAGGTTACTCCTCATCCTCTAACAATGACGATTACTACGCTAGAAATTTTAGAAAAGAACAAGGAAGCAGTATTTCTCAGAAATTTCGTTATTGTCCAGCCTACTCCAATTTGGTCCAGCCTCGACATGATTATCACTATTGAAACTGGAATGATGGCTAGCCTAACTGGTGCATCGGTTAAGGGTGAAGATTCGATTGACTTATCTCATTACAGAACACCTTTCGGTGAGACAATAGAAATCAGTGTTGAAGATTTGAAGCCGAGTGCAACATTCTCATTCACTGCAATGCCAACAGACAATATCCTGAATGCACCATTGAGTCTGAGCATAATCACCTTAGCTATTATTCTGGGAGGAGTGTGGTTTTCTCTTAATCTAACCAAAAACAAGAGGCGAAGTGCATTGTGGATTGAGATGGTCTTAATCCCAGTTGTTCTCTTAGCACTCTTTTTGGGATATCCACCGTTTACCGTAGGGATAATTGCCGCAATTGCAGTTACAATGTGGATAATTACCGCAATTGCAAGCCCAAGAAGAAAGGGCGTTGTACCTGAAATAGACACCACCACATATCCAATCATCGAATGCCCTGCATGTAGCACTCCTAATTCGATTACAACAGAAGAAAGGCCATTCAGAATGCCATGCGATGGATGTGGACGAGTACTGAAAATTGTAGAATGATTACAAATGACCGCTCGTAATCAAAGAATCAAGAATGCTACTAGCGTGGATTTTTGCTTCATCTAAATCCTCTGGCCACTGGTCGTTTGCGCTATGTAACTGACTTGCAATATCTATTCCATTACCTGGAATCATAGCGCGATGCCAAATCAATTCCTCGAGACGCATAGTTGAGATTCCATCCAAGCGTAAGGTAGGAAGAACCAACTCACTTATTGCCGCACTTCGCTGGTCGACATCCATCTCAGGCCAACTCTTTGTCAAGCGCTTGAGCATCATTTTGGACAGCCCTGGAATCATATCAATCACGGGCTCTGGCACCTCAGGTAAAGGGCAAATGTCGATTGAACCTTCAGCATCGAGATGATCTCTCAAGATAGACATAACGGGGTCATAATTTGCATCAGCACCGCCCCTTAGCCAACTACCAGAAAATGCCATTGAACGTTGTTTTCGAACTCTTGTTCCCTCAGGCGCTAATATTGCAGCTATTGCCGCACATATTGCCACGCATTCGACTGCCCCATTATGTTCTTTAGTCGAAGAATCAAATTTTACTGATACTGATAGCGGGAAAATGTGAATATAATTCTCGTTGATTTCCAATATGTTTTGTGTTTGGCGAAATGGGTCGATATGAATAATCAGCCCATCTACTTCAGGTAATTCATGTTCGTGATCCCTACCAACATGCCTTCTTGGAGGCAATACTCTTCTTCGATAATGCTGAGAGTTATCCAATAATGCTGCTTCTAATTGCGCTAAAGCAAGGATGCCTTCCAAATCAGCAGGTGCCATCAATTGCACTATCTTAGCAGAACCGATGTGTTTTGCAACATCACTCAATTGCTCTTCTAAGGAAGAAAAAATTGTCGAATGTAGCAGGTTATTCACCGACTCACCTTACTGAGTCACCCAGTAGGTAGTTATCAAGTTGAGTGTGTTATCACTCTACCATCAAGCGCAATTCATCGCGCTTGTATTTCCAATCCGAATCAAGGCGACCTTCGCTGATGTAATACTTAGCAAGACGGCGGATTTTCGCTTCGGTTAGTTCCAATGCTCGCTTGTTGTGAATATCCTTGTGGTTTCCTGAACCAAGATGTTCGATGATTCCTACTGCCTTACGCATTAGATTCATCATATCTTCAGGGTATGAACCTCCGATGTCATTCTCTAAGAGAACTGCGGAGATTCTCTTTCCGATTACTGCTCTAGCATCTGGAACTGCGTGCTGATCACGAAGAATTGTTCCGATGGATGCTGAAGAGTGTCCGGCTTTACCTAACTCAACAATTAGGTTAGTAACCGCTGATTCATCGGTGTTAGACCACTCTGGTGATGATTCATTGTGTGGCTTTGTGGAACCGGATTTACCTTTCCTTTTAGCGTACATACGTGCCATAATCGAGCCTCCGAGCGTTCTGCCGACCTATCACCCATTCTTAACCGCTACGCATATTGAAAAATTGATTTTCACAGCCTCTGATGCATTTTTGCAAGCCGCCCTGGTGTTCCTGACCATTCCCAAGCAGGGGCCGTCGCACGTGCAGAGCCGATGCACTGCGAGCCTTGCATCACTAATACATCCTCTCCGGCTCTAATGGTCATATCATAAGATTCAAGATTTGCAAGATTTACATCTCCTTTCCACTTGAGACTTTCTTTCAAAGAGATTCGCTTTAGCGAGTTGCATGAATCCAAAATTTCGATACACGGTCTTGAAATTGAGAACCCACCTCTTTCTGGAGCCCACATTGCAATTTGTTCACCATTCTTCAAAATCTTCCACCGAGGGAACCTTCCTCTGACTTGAATACCTTCAAGCCAATTATCATTCAAATGATGCAATCTTGCAACCGAGCGAAAATTATCGATATTGATTCTCTCTCCACTGCGCTTCTTAACTTGCAAATGTTCACTTACAGATTTCTCTAAACGCTCCAATGCATCTTGACTAGTTGCCGGGGAACCTTGTCTAGTATCTAGGACGGGGACTTCACATGAATATTCCAATCCAGAATGATTGATGATAACTCGATATTGATTTTTGGCCACCAATGCATCTAACATATTCGTGACACGATTAATTTCATCCCGTGTCCAATCACCGGTAACCGGGATGTCATAATGTCTCGCAGGCCAAACTTCCTCCAAATCACGAGGGACTAATCCAAGTGGTGAGGTTACAATAACTTCATGCCCAGCATTGTGCTTAATCGCCCTTCTAAACGATCTATGGCTCCTAGATGAGGAATATGGCTTTCTTGCTGAACAAGGAAGCAGAATTAGAACATCATCCAATTCAGTAGGAGATTCATAGTCATTAGAAATGAAATCGACCCAATCAAGAATTATTGGATCACCATGGGATTCCACACTATGAACTCTTAGCGCACTATCTGCACTTACGATTTGTGATAAAACACCATCTGAGTTACTGATTAATTTATCTTGATTTCTCATGTGCTCAACCAATCTTGGACTGTTCAATGATTGAGATTGGGCCAGTTCTCTTAGAGAATTAGAAGAGATTGCTGAATGTACTTCAGCCAAAGCACTGGCCCAATGAGTGTTCGCTGATTCATCGTCCAAAGCCATTCTAGGACCATTCCAAGTTAGCACTGCACCATGTGACTCTGCTTGCTTTGTGCGAGTTGTATCAAACAAATCAACTCCAAACCATGACAGTACTGCACAATTATCTGGACCACCGATTCCTGGAGTCCATAGCAATGCCCCTGGGAATTTATTCTTGATAACATGAATTGCTTCAACCAATTTTCCAGGACGATTTGCTAGTTGAAGTGCATCACTTAACACCACAACATGAGGATTAAGACTTGAGTCAAGTAATCCTTCATCATGATTCAAAGATTGCCATGAGATAGGTAGCAGGTCACCTTTTGATGCAACCTCTCCAGCATCCGCCTCTTCCAATGAAGGCGGTAGAACATGACCGATAGATGCAGTAAGAACGGGACCATTTTCATCGCTTTCCCATGGCGCAAAAGGAGCTCGTGAATTTAGTGTTATCACCCGAGGAATTCCACCATCACTCGATGTAGAAAACGGTGCCAATGAAACATCTATTTCTTCATCAGTTACTACTAAACTAGGGGTTTTCGAAACTGGGTTCGACCTATCGCCAAGCCCCCATAATCTCGCCATTCTATGGCGGGCCAATACAGTGCGTCCAAGACCTGCCATGAATAGAGGCGGGAAGTACGCTGGTCTTGAATGATTTGAAGGGTGATGAGTTTACCGCACCAAGCATGGGAAGGCAAATTTTGTGGGTTGTCGTTGTCCTGCTTACCCTACCCATAGTTAATGCCGGCCAAACCACGACTCAGATGACATCAGATGGCACAGCTTGGTTCGACTGTGATGATTCGTGGGCTAGCATACATGATTCTCAAGGACAAGAGGTCGCAAATGGTAGTGATTTTACTGTAGGCCTCGATTCTCAAAATCACACGATATATGTCGATGACAATATGAAATGCCAAGGAGTAATCCCTCTAACTGAAGAATTACCTAACTTGAAACCTGCACCTTCTGATGAATTTATTACCATCAATTCAACAGTTTGCGTTCAGCCTAATATTGCAGCCTGCGAAGGAACATACACCTCTGGAGACTTGATTGGAGATAGTGCCGATGTATTTGCAATCAATGTAAGTGAAAACCACATCTTGGTTGTGGACTTAGTGGCTTCGTCCTCTGCTATCGATGTCGAATTGTTTTTCCAAAACAACACTAGTCAAGTTAAGTTGGAGCAAGAGTTTTCATTGTCACTCAATACATCAATTGGTGGTTCTTATGACCTGTACATCCCCATAGTAGAAACTGGAAGAGTAATCGTTTTTGTTTCAAGCCCAAATCCTGACACAATCTGGTCTATTAAAACTGAGA
Organism: uncultured Candidatus Poseidoniales archaeon; assembly: GCA_964516645.1. Lineage (GTDB taxonomy): Archaea > Thermoplasmatota > Poseidoniia > Poseidoniales > Poseidoniaceae > MGIIa-K1. Next base: position 28,029 of record CAZEXE010000011.1, on the reverse strand, counting down.
TTTATCCTACAGGTGACATTCAATCACTGGCTAATTTAGACAATATAATTGGAATTGGTTCAGCACCTTTTGCAGTAGAGATTGGTGGCGATGAATCTCTTGTCATCACAACTTCTTCAACATATGATGGTTCATCTGAGGTGCCGCTAAGGTATCGCTATGTATACGCTGAATCTTCATTCTCAACTTGGAATAATGCAAGCGTAGGCGACAGAATCCATGGTATGAATGGCATACTGTACATTGAATTCCAATGGAATTGTGATTGTAAATGGATCTCGAGCATTTCCAAATCCAGCCATTTCGATGCAAGTTGGGAAATGGATGCTCCTGGATTCAAACCGCTAACAACCACAAGCAATAATTCAACATATCCACTAATCGAAATGGATGGTCACACAGAAACCGGTGAACTAACTCTACACATGGGAGATTACCAAGACATTCTACGTATAGAGACCACTGGTTGGAACGAATCAGTGCACCTTGTCGAAGTTGTCGTTGAAGGAGATATCTATGAGTTACGAGTAACAATTTGGAATATGGACCAAGAAACTTGGGACATACTCGATGAAGTGACTGCAACTTATTCTATGGACAAAATTAGTTTGTCTATGGATGTAGGACTTGGAACCCACTACATCAGAATTCAGCACATCAATGGTAGTGAATCTCTGGATGGAAATATGGATTCTGTAGAGTGGAGAATTCGGATTACTACTGCAATTTTGGACGAGGGTGAAGAACCATGGTTCGCTCCTTCAGATGCTGTAAAAGATGCTGCTGATGCTTTTTACTGGCTGGTTGGCATAATGCTAATTCTACCTTTCCTCATCTTCTACATCAATGTAAATAGCAACAAAAAATTCGCAGAAGAATTCGCTCGCAAAAAGAATCGTTTAGCATGGCTTAGTGCCAAATTGGATGACGGTGATTTCTCCCCCGCAGACCTCTCAAGAGCACTAAAATCGGTTTCTTCGCTCGAATGGGAAGAAGCCCTAGAAGTATGGGGGCAAGAACAAGTTCGACACTATACTACTGGCATCGATATGGCAGTATGGATTCTCGACAGCAGGTTAGCCAAAGATGGTTCTTGGCCCTTGCTTATCGGAATTAGACCTCAAGACTGTGAATGGAGTGTTGCTGCATTGAAATTTGAGGCGCCTGAAGGGGAATCTTGGAATGTGTCAAAGGTCGAGCCCAAATTGCTTACAAGAGCACACGAGATTTTCTTAGATACAATACACACAAATTCACGATTATTCATCAGGGTTGATATCCAGGGCGATGCTGATGCGGTAGATATCTATCTCTCTGGAATGGTCGATGGGAATCCAATGGCAGCCAAACCTGCCAACACAATCTATCGAAGTGCTGTGAATTCTGAAGAATAATCAGTGGCGTCTATCCTCGGCATCGTCAATTATTCTGTCAATAATATCATCAGTACCGGATAACCTTTCTCGCAATTCATCAAGCGATTTTTTTGTGGCTTTATCGAATTTCTTTGGCATGTGCAATTTGCATAAAATCACTACATCTCCTCTTCCAATTCCTCTACTTGAGGGTAGGCCTCGAGAAGAGAGAGTAATGGTATCACCAGAATTGGTTCCAGATGGAACTTTGATGACTAAATCCTTGTCATCAATGTGAGGCAAACTGACAGTTGTACCCAAAGCAAGATCGCTGAATCCTAGTGGCAAAGACATAATCAAATCCATGCCATTTCTTTCAAACCAAGGGTGTTCCTCGATTATGAGTTCAATGAATAAGTCTCCAGAAACCCCTTTGCCAAAAGGCCCAGGGTAGCCTTTACCACGCATTCTCAATCGGGTGCCATCTTGAGCACCCTTTGGAACATCAAATCGAAGTGTCTGAGACTCCGTTTGCTTACCATCTCCTGCACAGGATTTACATCGCGCAGAAAATTTCCTACCCGACCCCTCGCAATGTGGACATGGACGAATTGAGTCCTGAACAAATGGTCCAATTTGTTGACGGATTCTCACTTGTCCTGCACCATTACATTCCAAGCATTCCGAAGTAATACCGTCCTTGGCACCGGTTCCATTACAGTCAATACAAGATGATGGTAAATCAATTTCAATTTCATCCTTGCTACCTTCAAGTACAGATTCTAGGGAGATTTCATGGCGAACCAGAATATCATTACCTTGGCTTTGAGCAGAGCGCCTGCGTCCACCACCAAACAAATTGGAGAAGAAGTCACCTCCCAAAATATCATCCAAGTTAATGTTGAATCCTTGGAATCCGCCCGGGCCAAATGGTGACCCTCCTGGTACATCATGGCCAAAACGGTCGTAATTTCGACGCTTTTCACTGTCGGAGAGTACGGCATATGCCTCTTGAATTTCTTTGAATTTTTCATCTGCATCTGGTGCATCGTTCTTGTCCGGGTGATACTTCCTTGCAAGGGACCTGAAAGCCTTTTTCAGTTCTTTGTCGTCCGAATCTTTGGAAACTCCAAGGATTTCATAATAGTCTCTTTTTTCAGACATAATCTCACCTCGGATAATACATGGGGAGTGGTCGGGGTTATTCAGTACAACGCTAGAGATCGGTTCCACAATTTGCACAGAATCTTTCGCCTACTGGATTAGGCGCAGAACAGACTTTGCAGGTTGGTTGCGGTGCAAATCCCGCATGTGAAGGCGTGGATACACCCTTTGGTGCAGATGTTCCAAACGCCATTTCTTCGATTGAAATCTCCCTTGTCACCGGGGCACTAACTTCATTGGTTTCCTCATCTATTATGATCGATTCTGCACCCGAATCTGTAACAGAAATCATTTCCATCGGTACAACCCTCTTTTCTTCTGACTCAATTGGCTGAATAGGTGCGATTGGACGTTGAGCAATTACTGGAGATTCACTACTTCTTGCAGATAGTGTAGCATTCTTCTTTGTATCTCTCTCAACTTTTCTATCTCTACCTCGCAAGGAAGCTATCCAATCAAGGAAAGTGTCCATGGGCGAAGGTTTGCGTACCGCACCAATAGTGGATTTGACATTTCCATCGTCAAATTGTTCATCACCAGAAACCCTTGCCTGAGCCCTTCTCACATGCTCGACATCTACGAGCATTTCAACTTCAACTTCAGTTTCAATTTCTGAATTTTCAGCCGCTGACACTCCGCCAACAGCACCTCCTACCTGGCCCTCAAGATTGGCTTCTCCTTCAGCAGTAAGTTGGCCATCCATAGCAATGTCTTTCTCCCAAACTCCACTATCTTCAGCCTTGAAATGACTGCCTACGGATTTTACTGCACGGCTTCTTTGCCACTCATGGTCTCTTACGATTCGTGTTCTTCTAAAGAGTACATATCCAATGACAAAAGCAACGATATGTAAGCAAATATCCAAGGTTGGAGAAACTGACATCATTTTTCCTAGTGGAGTTACAACAAAACGCAAAGTATTGAGCACCAAAGCAGGTGTAAAAAATAAAACCAATGAGGTGAATTGCCTTGCCATCTAACCATTCCTTCTGTATTTCACCAATGAAGGTTTGCGCCCTATGTACGGTCACTTGGCGCTCTTCCGCTCCGTGTCAGGCCATCGAATAAGCCAATCGTAAACGCTGTATGCAGTATGATTAGACAAAGAGGTATCCCTAGTAGAGGAGAGGTGCCCGAACCGCTTGGACGATAGAGTACTCCCGCCAACATGATTGTTGCAGCATATACTACAGGCGCCCACCACCATTGAGGTAATGTGAAAACCAGTACTATTCCCAGCAGTGGCAACAATTCTCTCAAATCAATTCTTTTTGGATGGCGTAATATTACCTTGGTTCTCCAGAATCCATAACGATGACACATTTTCCACCATTTTCCAATTGACGACCTCTTGTGCATGTAAACACAAGAAACATCCGACCTCCATAATTGCCAACCTTTACCGAGCAAACGCATTGAAAGATCACTATCTTGACTAGTTATGAACCTCTCATCCCAGCCATCAACCGACTTCAAAGCCTCGACATTGTGCAAGCAGAACGCAGGGACCTTGGTGCGCTCTCTGCCTACAAATTTTTTGAATTGCCCTCCTCCTGAACCAATCGGTGAAGCAAGTGCGCCCTCAATCCACTGAGAAACCATGTCATCCGAACCTCCTGATTCAGTAAGACAACCAATTGCTCCAATCTTTACACCTAACTCGGATTCTAGTTCTAACATGTCTTCAACACGCTTCTCAATGTGGTCTTCATCTATCCAAGAATGGCCAATGATTTCCAAGCAGTGAGTCACATTATCATCCATGTGCTGCAGTGCAAGATTTCTTGCATTCGAAACCCTCTTTCCAGGATTTTCTACCACTTTGATAGAGTCTCCGTATTTCGCTAGAATATCACGTGTTGAATCGGTTGAACCGCCCTCCATCACTAAGATGTCAACAGGCATAGTTTGTGCCAAGAGACTTTCAATGCATTTAGCAATGAATTTCTCTTCATTTAGAACGGGAATCACTGCACAAACCCGCACTTCCATGTAAGGTCCTATTTCGTTTCACAATGTCAAGGTTGGCCTGTCAACTTCATTGACTGTGCCGTTATGGGGACAATATGTCGAGGCTGAAACTTACTGCAATCGATGAAGGATATTCGGTAGTAGTTTCAACCAAACTAAGTGGCGCAGATGACCCTGAAATAGTTTTAGAGGCCATCCTGAAACTGTTCCCGGACTTTACTTGTGGCCTACCAGCAAAGCCATCATTTCCTACTGAACAAGACGATGTGTTAGCGGCAGAAGAAGTTAGTCTCAAGACATTTCTTGAAGCCATTAACAATCAAGCAATCCTTGATACATCACTAGATTTTATGTCAGCGAATTTAGATGAAAGTGGAACTATTTTTCACATTTCTAGGCAAGCCGCAATGGCAGGCAAAGTCGCATTCCCTCTACAGGATGACAAACCATTAGGAGGCGTCATAACCGTGGAAATAGGGGGAGAAAATCTTGCAGATTGGTTAGAAGCTGCAACATGGCATAGTGGTAGAGAAAACATCCCTCGCAGAATTGGTGATGAGTTCACTATGGATGAGAAGGGTGATGCTGTAATCTGGCACTAATCGCTTCAGCAATCTCCCTATCCGGCCCTAGCCAATCAACCTCATCAGGCCCATCACACCATTTTACTTGGTCGTGAACATGTAACTCTATTCGACCGCTCTTAACAAAGCATTCCAATACATGTAATCGTACCACTACATCTCCATGATCAAAAATCCATTCACCTATTGCCTCTCCCGTATACACATCTAATTCCAGTTCTTCTTTGATCTCTCGAATCAGGCACTGTGAGGCATCTTCATCCTGTTCAAATTTGCCTCCTGGGAATTCCCACCAACCTGCATGCTTTTCATTTGGTGCTCTTCTTGCTGCTAAAAATTTGCCATCAGAAATAATCGCTCCAGCACCTACATCTATGCATGAAGGTCTAAGCATTCTATCAATACACTCCAATACCAATCCCTTAGCATCAGGTTGTTGCAAAGGAAGATGCAAGAAAAAACAGGGAGTGTTATCTTCAATTTTTAGCAAAGTATGGTATAGCGTCTCGTTGCATATATATTCACCAGCATCTTCACTTATTATTGGCGAGTCCGTCATCCGAGCAACGTCCCAATCATCGGGTTTAACTGTTGAAAACAAATCGCCTTGTCCACTGATTGGAGTATTGAGGATTTGGCGGCCAGAGTTATCTGGAATTCTAAAATCAAGAATATCTTTTGCTCTAATTTCGATTCTTGGGTTTTGAGAATTTTCTGCAATTCCCAAATGAATTATTGCTGCGAATTCTTCACTATCTAGAAGTCTTGAGACTGTTGTCGAGCCTTCATAATCTACCGGTAAAACAAGTGATTGAATTTGGTGGCCGCGAACTCTAGTCCCATCCAAATCCGCAGCAATTTCACCTGAAACATTGACCTTGTGATTTCCAAATGGCTCGAAGCCGGTAACTAGAACTGGCTTCCCCATACTTGCAGTTGAGAATAACTCTTCCATGAGCATTTGCGTCGCCACATTGACAAGCATCCTCGTTTTCGTTGTACCAATGCAAGAGGATGAATCCGTTATCGAAGTCGTCGTTCCTGTTGATGAAAAGGAGGTCGATTCTCTAGCATTAGGTAAGACAATTTGGAACGAAATTACTGCTGGCGTGGGGATTTGGGGCGCCTTTAGACCGGTTGTTGCAGTAATATTATCGCTAGTGCCATTCTTGTTTTTGGGACAACATTTCAACAGGAACCATCAAAGAGGATTCGATTGGTTTCTGCTACAAATTCCTTTAGCATTCACACTGGTTTTGTGGGTACTACTGTACTTTTGGTCAATTTTTGATGCCTGGAGAGATGCTAGCGTATTAGTTGCTAGAGCTCACGACCAAACTTGATTTGTGCATTCTATCTCACCACTTGCCATACCCTCTAGGTCCGATTTGTCATCTGCATCAAACTCATCTGGTATACTACCTGAGAAGATATTACCAATGCTATTGCTCTCAATAGCCCAGTACATTACCGAGTCATCATTGCTTGAATGTCCAGGGTGGTCAGGGTCTTCATGGTTAATTGGAGATTGATACACCAAATTGACTAGACCTAGAAGATGTCCGGCTTCGTGAATTGTAACTGCTCTCTCGATTTCTTCTGCTGAAGGACGCCCAAGGAAATTGACGGATTCTTCTATTGAATCCTTGAATATTGCAACTGTTGATGCGTCAACTGCAACGCCTAGTACTGAATCATCATTGTAAGTACCCTTTGGGAATAAGAAATACCAGTGCAAGGTATTTGACCCCATGGCATCATTACCATGTTTCCATCTTGCATCTCTTACATCGTCAGAACTCCAAGAATTGTCTTCAGAAAAGTCAACTTCATCTGCTCGGATTTGGATGCCATCGGGTTTGTCACAAACTTCCTGAATTCTAGATTTTACGAGTTCCATTGCAACTGGATCATATCCATTTTCAAACAAAAAGTGAATCTGCATTTTCTCAAATTTATCGTCTTGCAAACATGCTAAAGCTAATCCCCCGGGGATGCCTCTCTCTTCATCAAGCAGTTCTTCGCTGCCAAAACAACCAGATAGGCTTGAAGAAAAAATCAATAAAATAACAAGATAGTTTCGCATTTAATCACCTAGAAATCATCAGGAATATCCATTGGACTAAACAACTGCCCAGGTCCTGCTGCCTGAGATAATTGATTGCGTGCCAAGTGCTCCCATGACCGCATTACTCCCAAGGCATCACTTACCAACATTTGTTCTTCCTCCAATGTTACTCTTATCAATGTATCAAGAATATCCATTCGGTCTCTGTCTACCAATGATAACGCCTTTTCGAGTTCAAAGTTTGAATCGCTTTCAACCGGCTCTTCATCCAAAGGCCATGGCTCTGCAAGATTTTCTGGCAATTCTTGTGTATGCTCCTCCAATTGCATCAACAAGCGATTAGTCCATCTTGAAATGACCAAACTTGTTTCTAGAATTGGCATATTCAATTGATTGATTAAATTCACAAGTCTTTCCTGTAAAGTTACCATCGAATCTGCGCCACTCATGTGGTTACCTCCGTTCACTGATTTTGTTTATCGGACATAGATTGCATGTACTGATGACCATAGTGGCTCCACTGTTCCATGGTCCAACCCTCTGGCAGTCCAGTAGGTGGCAATGGTGGCCCTGGAGGTGAAGGAGGTTCAGGTTGCGAATGACCTTGCACAGTTGTCGCTATATCTGGAACCAATTTATTTTCCATATTTTCGATGACCTCAGCGGTTTGGTCAGACTCATCAGTCTCTTCTCCACGTCTAATTCTACGAATTTGTACCATGGTCCATACCGCATATGACATGGAGACCAAAGCAATCAGGTACATTATCACAGATAATTGAGAGTCTGCGACTTGATTTGCTAATGCAGTACCATCTCTCTCTATTTCCTCTTTAACCAATAACGGGGAGATTGAAATTCTCTCTTTTTCTACACCAGAATCAAGCAACAAAATTCTATGTTCTAAGGTGTCACCAGCAACTCCATCTGCAGAGGCTTCCAATCTTATCTGAGCCTTTTTGCCACTCGAAATTTCAATAGTAGATGTGGACAAAGTCTGCCAATCATCACCTGACACTAAACGCTGAAGCACGAAGGTTACGCTACCTGATGCACCATTATTCCTAGCCTCTAGGGAAAGTGAGACCGCTTCATTTGGATTTGGTGTCGGATTAGACCATTCCCAAGTTGTATCTGCCGCCCGCAAACTAACATCAGGTCCGGTTAAGGCCAGAGGCCAAGATGCTAATGGTTCGGAGATAGTATTGCCTTGGCTATCATATGGATTCCCTGATTCATCAGATCCAGTTACCCAAACATCGATTGTGTAAGAAGGAAGGAGCATTGTTGCCCCGTTATCTGTTAGGTCGATGTAACCCGTCCAGAAGAATTGATCTTCAAATGGAGTTGTGTCGGGTAGAGGTGAAGAACCTCTGCTAATTTCTGCTTCACCAGCTCTTACAAGATAGTGTAGAACGGCAGGGTCATCAATCGAGAATCCTTGATCATCCCTAGTCTCCAGCATCACTTGCAAGTTATTTGCCAAGGAAATAGGTATGTCTTCGCCTGGCCCGATTCCTGCAAGGTGAATTGCGTGAATTGTTGGTCGCTCACTATCAACTGCAAGACGTAATCGAGGCTTGAATGCGGATTCATCTTCTGCAAGTCCCGGCAAATCAACAAGTTTAGCACGTAAATCTAAATGTCCACTTCTTACATCTGGCACCAACATATCAATGCTGAAGTAGCCGCCTTCTCTACTTGTAGTAGTCCATTCATTCTCGTAATCTCCTAGAGAAATTGTGAAGGAACCTGGCGGTGCTGGAGTCTCATCTTCTGCGAATAACACTCTTCCACTAAATCGGAGAGCTTGGCCTGCACCAATCAATGTCTCGTCAAATTCTGGATTGTAGTGATTTGTACCATCACGTAATTCGATTGCTAAAATATGACCCGGTTGTGTGTCAAATCGCAAATCATTATCTAGACTCCACAAATCATTGCCTAATCCTGCCTTGTGAATGTTACATGGCACATCTTCTTCCAAACCACACGGTTTATCCTCAATCCAAACCTTAGGAATGAAATGAGATTCACCGTTTGTATCCCATACCTCAGGGAAGTTCCATGTTAATTGGAACTTGATTGAAACAATCATCCGAGAATTGTTTTCAGGGTCCAGTATCACTGACGAATATAGGTTTGAAACCGCTAATCCAGCACCACCGCTTTCCAAATACATCTCCGGTAGCCCATCAGAATTTCGCGAGATATATCCGAATATCGAAGTCTCATCATCATCGAAATCTCCCGCAAGGGCTAACTGAACATATTCAACATCCCACCACCCATTGATATCTGAAATCAAGAATGTCGATGTGTATGAAATTCCTGGATGTAATGGTTCTAAGTCATCATGACCCATAATAGTAGAATTATCAATATCCATAACTGGCTCAAATTCTTCTCGTATAACATACCACGATAGTGACTCATCCCATTCTGGAAGAATATCTCCTGGTCTATCACCACAGAATTCTCCTGATTCAATATCACATACTGGTGAACCACCCATAGCGATTACATTATTTTGGCCATCTTTTCCAGTGACATAAAACGCCACTTTGTCACCATGAACTAGCATTGAATCATCTATCAATCCATTGAATACATTTAGGCCACCTGGCAAAATCTCAGGCGTGGTTAAAGTCGTAGAACGGTATTCGACAGGCTCGGGTAGACCGTTGAAATTGGAATCGTCACAACGCTCATGTTCTCCTGCTTCACAACCCACCCAATAATGTAAATCAATAGTTTGAGGCGGATCTACCGAATCCTGAATCACAACTTCAATAGATTGGCCACCAGGAGAAGGTGGCCCTTTGTGCATCTCAGAAGTCATCTCAGGACTCGCGAATAGAACTAATGGCGCATTACCATCAAAAATCAACTTGATAGTGTTGTAACCAGGGTTGACATAAGTTGAACCATTTTTCAAATTGATTGCCTCGATATACAATATCATTCCCCCTGGTTCAGACTCAATCGGGGAAGTGAATGTCATATTGTATTGGCCAAATGCGGGATTACCTTCCATGTGTAAGACGGTTGGCTCGCCAATTGGATCACCATCGTAAGTGACATTTTGACCCAAGACTCGCAAACTGAATTCTCCAGCCAACGGTGAGAAAGCTGAACCTTCGAAACTAATCCCTCCACTAATAGAGAGATTGAATCCACCCCGCACCCAGTCGCCTGAGTATAGTTCTCTTCCAGTTTCCTCCCAAACACGCATTCCATCGAGTTGGATGTCATTTTCAACATTCAACGATAGTGTATCAGTAGTCCATGCATTGACTTGAGGGCCCAAATCATCATTCATGGAAACGATCGCTTCCATCTTTCTCTCATCATCCCAACTCCAATTAACTCTAAGTGGCATCTTTACGGATACAATACCTTCACTGTCTAGTGTTGAAGTGCAGTTTCCTACATCAAACTCTACAATTCCACCAGCATCATTTACAACGCTACAAGAATCCCCTCTTAGCCATTTGAATGCAGGATTGCCACCATGAGAATTGTTCAAACCAATTGTGGCTTCAGTAACTCTGTCAACTAAGTCACCATGGGCTAGTCTCACAACAAGGTTACGATAGACTCCATCAGGAGCAACCAATCCACCTTCAAGACTAGCATCCAATACCCTTGTATTCAAACGGTATTCGATATCCAAGTCTGTTAATTTGACGCGCCCAGGTGTATTTGCTTTCACAGCGATTGGAATCTCGACTATTCCTACGCCATTCTCAGGTATGTGGCTATTGAAAGCATCGACTAGGCTAGGCGTTTCAGAAACAACACTTCCAACTGGTGAATCATCTGAGGCAACAACAGAACTTTCGTTCAGGAATAATATGGATTTCCAATCCCAGATTCCATCATCTCCAACATCTAATTGTGGAGCATCGGGATAGCCTTCTTCATACCACAAGATGAATGAATCAACCTTAGGAGTTACAGAATCATCATTAGTGGACATAATTACAGAATATAGCAATTCATTGCCAGCACCTTGAGTTGAGAATGAAACTTCTACATTGTTCAGGGCCTCTTCCCATGTTGAACCATTATCATTCGAAACCAACACCTCAATCGAAGTTGGATTTGGCTCATCTGCAGACCAAACCGCTCTGACCTTGCCCACATTTGTTCCTGTCGGAACCTTTTGGCTAGTCCAATCCCCTGAGGTTTGATAGGATGTAGCATATTCTAGAGAAACCCACCAAGATACTGCTGAAGAACCGATTAATTGCATCTTCCAAATCAATTCATTTCCAGGATGTGCAAAGTGAATTGTCTGATTGGTTTCAACCGCCTCCCAATGAGTTCCATTATCAGCACTGACCCAATAATCAACTCGATCTCCTTGACTCGACGCTGACCAATGATTTTGGACATTGACTGCCAGTACATCTTCTTGAGTGACAATTGTTTCACCTACCCAAGTTGTAGTTCCTGGAGCAGGCGTGGTGGGGTAGGTAATAGCCATACCAAATTCTCGGTAATACAATGTCTTTTGATTCCAAGTAGAATATCCCGCATCGACTGTTATCAACCTCTCACCATCATAGAACAATCCCAAACCTTTCGCAGTGATGTCACGAGTTCCAGTTTGCGGAACTAAAGAAGAGGAAGAGCCAGAGATGGCCCAGACGCTGAGTTGGTCAGTGTCAGTGTAATAATATCCCTTCATACATCGCATGTAGAAAAAGCCCGCGTTCACAACTAGACCGTGCACATTACCACCAGATTTTCCACATTCAGTACTGGATGAGGAACCAGAAGAAAATGAATACATTTCTTCACCACGGGTAAACTGGCCATTATCTCCAAACTCATAAGCCAAGATGCGTCGTTGCTGCGAGTGAACTACCCATACTTGGTCAGTTTCTCGGTCATATGAGATTCCATTGTATTCGCCAAATTGTGCTGAAATATCATACGAATCAACGCATCTCCACACCCAGTCGTCTGAAACATCGATTGCTAAAACTCGAAGGTATTGTGTAGGGTTAGAGGAAGAATATGGATACTTGTATGTTGAAAAAATGCCGTACAACATCTCATCATCAGTTATAGTCCAATCCTTGAATCCATATGCTTTGTAATAGGTGGATGTAGGATCTTGAGGTAGGGTGCATCCAGATTCCCTTTGTAAATCAACAACTATGTCTCTAGATACATTGTTAGGATGCATTCGATTGACGACCTTATCAAAAGAGGTTCCTGTGAAAGTTGACATGAACAACCAATCATGGTTTCTCAAAATTGCACCTTGACCTTGGGCCATGAAATTAGCACTGGTGACCTTTATCTGATTACTGAAACGGGATTCTGTAGAATTCGAGGTATGTGGTTGTCTAATGGCAAAACTCCCATTATCAATCCAAGCATCAGAACCGGGGAGCGTTTCTTCATCGGTTCCATGACTGAAAAATTCAGTATCGCCTGAATCAAATCCTAGAGTTAATTCCTCGCTTCTTGGATCAACTTGGCTAGATTCTCCTTCCATCCATTCCTCGTATGTATCAGTCGATACTTGCGACCAACCAGTTGAGGATGCTCCAGAAAGAGTGACTTGTACGTCCAAAACTTCGGCACCCTTGGGCATTGCAACCAAAGTCGTCTTGTCAGCTCCGCCCTGATACAATGCAATGTTCTCTACACTACCATCTGAAAAGGTGTAGATGTGACGAGATGCACCGTTTGCTTTTGCTTCACCGATGAAAGTTTCCGACAAAGGACTCATAGGAGTTAGAACCATAATGGATATCATCAAGAAAAGTGCGGCACGAGACGAGATTTTCTGTGACAACAACAATTCACCCGTGTCGTGGATTTATTCATAGCCCTTGAAGTAACCGGCGAATCGTCACATGCAGAAATCCCCCTTTAGGGGGAATTCTGACTACTCACGAAGTGTTTCTACTATCGTATCTAATCGGTGAAGAATCACCGCGAATTAAGTCTTCTTCATCGTCCTTAACTTCGAACCAATCTACCAACCAGTCACCGTCGGTATCCCAATTCAAAGGGTCGCTGCCTTCAGCGATATGATCATCATCTAAATCAAGAAGGTACCATCCAAATTCGTGTTCACCTAATTCAACTGCAGGCGCGCGTTCTGTGTTTCCAACATAGTACAAATCCCATTCATCTGTTACATCGCCAGAACACAACAATATGTCATCTCCTGCATCCAACACTAGGAAATCTGTATCCATATCATTAATGATCAAAACATAACTCTCATCATCGATGTTTTTCTTATTCATTCCGAGATAATTTGTTGAATCTTCTGTGACTTCTCCTAGACCAAGTGTGAATGCCCTAAACTGCCACCATTCAGTGATAGGTGAGCCTTGCCAAGTCTCACCAGATAAGCGAACCGAATCTGGTGAATCGAGGTTCGGATTTGCAATTGCATAGAACTCCATGAAATTCGTATATGGTGTATATTCACATGTGGCTCCACTACAATCCCAATTTCCATCTTGGTCTGGATCTTCGTTCGCATCAAGTGGGTCAGCCGGGTTAAAAGTCGCCCAAGTCCATCCTAAGGCCGGTCTAGAAAGTGTACCCGCATTCTGTGAAAGAGGGCGACATGAAGCTGTTCCTGGTGCACAGGGGCCACCCGAAGAAGCATTTATCCATTGAACTTCAATATTCAATCTAGATGAATAATTGTCATTGCTTTCATTCCATCCCTTTTCATATTCATACCAATCTGGAAGCATATCTCCATCTGTATCGTTATCCATGGGGTTGGATCCATATTTGAACACCTCTCGCCCATCGGACAGATTCCAATCGCGGTCATGTGAAATTACAGATTGAGATAATCCACTAAAGGCGGTTTCAGTGTTGAAGGTTATTGCATCACCATCAGAGTCGTTTGTATCTGGCCTTGTACCATTCAAATATTCCATGTAATTGGTAAATGGCAAATCTCCAATGCCATTCTGAATCACATCACCAGATGGTGTAAATTGACGATTCTCCCATTCTCCTTGCACTGCAGGTGTATCGAAAGAGGTTCGACCATACCATCCATCACTATCAGGGTCATAATCCACATCAAACGGATTTACAGGATTGGTTGCCCAATGGTTCTGAGTAGTAGGGTCTGGCATTCCATAAACCGCATAACAGAATTCCCAGCCATCATCGATTCCATCGAGGTCTGAATCCGCGTGGGTCGGGTCTGAAATACCGAATAAAGTTCTATTGAATGTGTTTGGATCTTCGGAATTAATCATGTTCATTCTAGCAGTGGAAATCGTATCCTTGCCACTAAATGTGTTGAATATTGCTCTTCTTGCTTCTGCATCAGTATTCCCTTCTTCGATATATGCATCGATTGCATCGTCACCAAAACCAATCAATCCAGAGCCTGTGCTGAGTCTCTCAGCATATTTACCATAAACCCTAGATTCATATTCACGTTTGTTTGTAAACTGCTCTTCCAAAGAAATATTTCCATCACTATCACAATCCACTGAATCCATATCACTATCCAACCATTGGTCCGAGTCGATTAGTGGATTCATTGACCAACGGTTATTCTCAAGGTCCCAACTAGTAAACCAGTATTCGAAACCATCAATCATTCCGTCATCATCAGTATCTGAAATGGTCGGGTCGGTAATTCCCATCAATGTAGAAATGAATGTTGTTGCAATCCCAGTAGATTGCCATTCCTGGAACTGGTCAAGGTGCCTCTTGCCTCTTTGGCCTTTGTCTAGGATTATCGTGTAAACTCTCTGAGCCTTCTGTGTAGGATCATTCAAATCACCATCAATATGCATCAAAGGGGCATCTAGTGGATGGCTTTCACCATTATTCGGATTGGTTGTGGCCAAAGAAAATTCTTGGGCGTCAGTCAAAGCATCATCATCTGCATCGAATGAACCATCGCCAGGTACTAGCGGGTTGAGAGTCCAAGTTTGAGCTGTGTCATTCCATGCAGTAAACATCAATTCCAAGCCATCGAGGAATCCATCACCATCCGTATCGGGATTTGTAGGATCAGTTGTCCAACCAGATACATTGATGAGGTCTTGTCCAACAAATGAGCCGAAGGATTCTGAGTTGGTAATTCCTGACCATTGTTGTAAGGTGAATCCAGTACCAACCGTTGTTACATACCATTGTGGACTTGTACGATTAGAATTGGTTTCGGAGAGTGCGGGATCAATACTATTGTATTCTTCCCAATTACTCATTCCATCGTCATCAGAATCATCCCATCTGTCATCAGAATTTAGTGGGTCAAGAGTCCACTCAGCATCCAATAATTGCCATCTAGCGTACCATATTTCCCAACCATCAGGCATTCCGTCTGAATCACTATCTGCATCTGTTGGGTCACCTGTTTGAACACCATCACCAAAGTTGGATTCTGGAGTCCCCCAATCGGAAATATTTCTGAACAAATCGGTAGAGAAATTGTTTGGAATAACCTCACCATCAAGACTCATGTTACCATCAAATAAATCATCACGAATATTGTATTCTAGCCAATTGACAAATGCTTCATTCTCTTCGATTACACCATTATGGTTGATGTCATAGCCATCACCGTCTGGATTCTCGAAAGCATCACTTCCATTCAACGGGTTTATTCCAACTCGAGAAACATCCCATGTACAAGCGCTTCTAGCTTCCCAACCATCCGGTAATCCGTCACCATCTGAATCAACATTATTTGGATCAGGTTCGAACCATTGAGCCGCTGCCTCTTCTGATTCTAGGTGGCTTTCTAAGAGATCTCCTACCATTCCAGCATTCTTGACCAGTGACCATTGATATTCGCAAAGATTGGTTAGACCATCACCATCTGCATCCCAATTTGCATCATCTGGGTCAGTAGGATCCATTGTCCAATTGTTTGAACCTGTGAATGTGGCACCAATCCATCTTCGATGCTCAATTTCCCAACCATCTGGCATCCCATCACCGTCTGAATCCGGATTCGTTGCATCTGTTCCGCTATCTATTCCAAGAGATGCAAGATATGTTGCATTTGCAGCTTGTCCTGCTGTATCATCACAAACATGTTCGTAATCATATTGATTGGTATAATGACACCAAAGTGGAGTGAATTCATGGAATAGTCCGAAGTATTCTGCTCCGTCTCCAACTCCATCGCCATCTGTATCTACTTCTCTAGGATCAGTAGCATTGTAGCCATTTGCAGTTGTTGCGGTATATCTGAATTCATCCAAGTTTCTCCATAACCTCTCATTAATAGGGTCAGAATCTAGATTGACTCCATCGCCATCTGCATCAAGCATAGCATCCCATGGGTCGGTAGGGTCTAATCCATAACGAACTTCCCAACCGTCTAACATTCCATCGGCATCCGAATCATTTGCCATAGGATCCATTAATTCTAGATTAGAATATTTGCCAGGGCCTATTCCTAAGAATAGCGTATCAATCCCTGCAACCTGATGCACTGCAATTGCAGAAATAAGACCAGGTACCCATTCTTGATTTGTCATCCCATATACATTATTATAATCACCATTTAGTGACCACATTCCCCAGCCTGAACCGATAATAATTTCATTACCTGTTGAATGTATTGAATGAATTTCATTGGTAGAACTTACTGTCACACCATCTACTCCTTGGTGCTCATAATCTCCACCGTGAGTAATAAATCCAGATAACAAATCGATACGATGTAAACCGGAAGGAGTTCCCGCCCACACAACTTGCATTTGTCCCCCTTCAGGACCGTCCGCTTCTAGAGCGTTTACCGTTGCTGGATTATCGCCACCATCTGCACCAATTGCTCGCAAATCATCGATATCGGTTGCAATTGAAGTTGGTTCAGGTGAATAGTAAAATTTCCAATTTGGTATGGCTGCGTCTCTTGCCGAGGAGGTCTCAACAGTGAATAATCCAACATCAGTTCCAACAAACAATGTCAACGGTCCTGAAGAAACATCGACATGAACAATTGATGTTGCTGTTGCATTCCCAGAATTCATTGCATTAGAGATGCCCGTTCCCAAGGTTAGTTCGGTAATTGACAAATCATTGATTTGGAACACTGAGCCAAATCCTCCATAGCCCAATGCAACCACATAATCATCACCACCATCTGTTACTAGTTGAGCCCCTGCAGTATATCTTCCAGGGAAGTATTCCCATTGAGAGATGTCACCCATATCTCCATTGTTAATTGCAGAAATCCAAACTCCGCCTTCAGTAACCATGACAATAGTTGAATCAAGTACAATCATGTCGTGAAGGTCGTGTCCTTGGGGTAACTCATAATCTGTCGAGACTTCGTTTTCGAAATCAATAACTGTGACTCCCAGTTTGGTTCCAACCCAGAGATACACACCGTCATCATGCAGTTCTCTAACATCGTGATTTAGAATAGAAATTTCACTTGGATCCGCTTCAGGTGAGAGTAGATATTCAGTGTATGTTCCTTCACTTGCTCCTAATTCTGCGGAGCGCATTCCGGATTTCACCATATTTCCATCATCTAGATGCACGAAATATTCTTCCAAAGTAGACAATTGTTCGCCCACAGCTAATGCTTCTTCTGAACGGGCTGCATCAGCACTAATGACGCCATCCCTATTAGCGTCCCAACCATCATTATCTAAATCGATTAATGCATCTGAACGGTTTAGTGGATCCAGACCGAAATGAATCTCCCAGCCATCAGTAATTCCATCTCCGCTGGATGGGAAGAGTCGTCTATGTTTTACTCCGTCATAATTGAAACGATCACTGTCTTCTTCGACAGGATTGGTTCCAAGCCAAATGTATTCATCGATGATATTCTCTGTTCCATTTCTAGCACATGCTTCAAGAATATTTTCGAATAGCGTATAACTTGAATTCTCAGTGATGAATGGCCACTCATAAAGAATTGAAGAATCTGGATTCGGAGCATAGCACCTTAGGCCATCCAACTCATTTGTCCAATTCGATGGTGCACCAAACATGTATTCCTCGGGTGAAGTAAGTAATTCATTGACGGTAAGGAAACCATCTCTATCGACGTCAAAACCATCTTCATCAGGGTCGAGATCTGCATCACTAGCGTTTAGCGGATCAAAATAATCGCACACATATCGTTGCTCATCATTGTCATAGCCGCCCAATTTTTCGCACATGTGAGCCTCGAATCCATCGGGTAATCCATCACCATCGGTATCAGAAATTCGGGGGTCCAAATACCATCTTTCCCCTGATTCATTGATAACACCGGTGAGTCCTCTAGTAAAACTCGGATCAACACACTCAGCAGGATATGGCCAGCAATATTCTTCAGTTGCATTCAATCCATCGAGATCTATATCGATATATGCATCAGATGCATTGTCGCGGTCTAGACCTTTCATCACTACGGCTCTGTCATCTGGCGAGGAGAAATTAATCCATTCACTAAACAAATTCTCGTGAACATCAGGAATTTTGTCACCATCTGAATCGGTTGCAGGAGGGCGGTCTCCTTTGGTAAGGTTAGGGTCTGTTGTACCAACATTTGAGATAGCGGGTAATTGTGAGACAAAGAACAATCCTAGAACTACAAGAACGGTCATCAAAAGCGTTGACTGTGAGCGTCGCATCGGAATCACCTGTGGGCGCGGTAGCACCCAAACAGATACGAACCACTGAATCAGCCTTAATAGAGTGATGGAGCATTGTTCAGACTCGGATTACCTACGGTAATCCACAACAGGCACCCAAAAGTGCATAATTTTACTATTTTGAAGGGGTGGGTTCAAGGGCTAAACGCGATGCCACCCAAGAGTTAGGCATGTCGCTCTCTCTAACTCATCTCGGAACAGGTAGTCGCGGTAACGCGACACTAGTCGAAAGTGACGATGTAAAAATCCTAATCGACCAAGGATTTTCAGGAAGACAACTCGAGATACGATTGGCTAGAATGGAGATAAATCCCAAAGAAATTGATGCCATAGTTTTGACTCACCACCACAGCGACCACGGGGGTGGTGCTGCTATAGCTCAAAGACGATGGGGCATTCCGACTTACTGTAATGATAGAACAGCAACTGCACTGAACCTTGATCTAAGAAATGTACAGATTTTCGAAAGTCTGGAAGCACTAGATTTTGCCAATGATTTGGCACTATTACCTGTGCCAGTTCCGCATAGCGGAGCCGATAATGTTGCATTCATTGCAAGCCATAAGGGCGAAAGGGGAGCTGTGATTACCGATCTTGGTTCTTGGACTGTTGAATTTGTGAATCATGTATCAGGGTGCCAACACATTTCCATCGAATCAAATTATGATAACAAACGACTCTGGAATGGACCATATCCAATGAAATTGAAAGATAGAATTGCAAGTAGAGGAGGACATCTTTCCAACGACCAAACTGGGCAATTTTTGTCACAGGTCGTGGACAAGAATACTAGGTCGATTGTCTTGACTCATTTATCCGAGAAAAATAATGCCCCTCACTTAGCTGAATCTACGGTATTGTACCATCTCGATGACTTGTTTGAAGGGGACATCCAAATTTCTCTGCAAGATGGTCCTGAATTTACTCACCACATCGGACAAAGCGACGGTGAAAGAGTTTCTCGGGAAGGTTTGAGGCTGCGTGGATGAGCCCTGTAAGGGCTCCCTTTTGGTGAAACCATAAGAGGGGGGTTGATTCTCTCTTGTCCGATGAGGTCACGCCGCGAGCCAGAAGATGACCTCGCCGTGAGCGAAGTTATTGGGGTAGTGATGCTACTAGCCATGGTAGTAACCATGATGGGAGGGGTCTTCGTTTTCCTTACCCCATATGTCAATGATTTTCAAGATAATACCGCTTGGTCAAACGCAAACGGCATCGCTGAACGTTTAGACGGTAGAATTGATGTGGTTGCAGGCGCAAGCCTGGATACAGGATTGCGAACTACCATTCCATCTACCACAAGTTCAATCTCTCCACTTATCAGTGCTGAAACTTGGACAGTTGCGGCTGATTTGACAGCCGATGATGTAGTCACTGTGACGCATTTGAATCAAACTTCATTCAGCGTTTTTGCCCAAAATGAAACTGCCAACAGGGCAGTGATTTGGACGCAATCTGGGCAGCAAATTATTGATTTTAATGCTAGCAATGAAGAAGTGATTATCTCTCATCAAATGAATGTAGCAGACACCTACATTGTTACAATTTTCAATGATGACGAAGAAATTCATCGCTATGCAAAAATTGCAATTTCGGGCTTGATGGTCAAGACCAAAGTCCAGAATGGTGAACATTCAATCGCTTTGTTGAATGATGCGAGATACAACAAAT
>CAZEXE010000011.1:0-7489 GCA_964516645.1 uncultured Candidatus Poseidoniales archaeon | reverse complement strand
CCAACAATCACTCCGCAAATTAGCGAAGGATGGTTAACAGAATACAACCTACATCGGGCTTCAGATACTCTGGAACAACATCGCGGAATTAGTCCTTGGCTCAGGGCAAGCGGTTCTGATGGA
The DNA here is from genome assembly GCA_964516645.1 of uncultured Candidatus Poseidoniales archaeon. Taxonomy (GTDB): domain Archaea; phylum Thermoplasmatota; class Poseidoniia; order Poseidoniales; family Poseidoniaceae; genus MGIIa-K1. Next base: position 7,366 of record CAZEXE010000011.1, on the reverse strand, counting down.
ATGACAATTGACCATGGAAACTCGGTTATTGATTTAGAAATCGAGTTGCATCTAGTGGAGGTTAGCAAATGAGACCCTGTAACTTACATCGTGATGAAGAGGCGGTTAGTGCTGCGGTTGCTACCGTTCTACTATTCGGGGGAGTGATTTCAATCATTGGCCTAATGCTTTTGTCGATGATGCCAATCATTCAGGAATTAGAAGGTTCACTCAAGCGAAACGATATGCAAGCACAAATGGAGATTATGGGCCATGAAATTACTTTACTCTCTGAATCTGGCCTCCCAGGAGATTCTTCTGAAGTCGAATTGATACCTGTTGATGGAGAATTACGTTGGGATCGGTTACGAGGAGGGATGTGGTACTCTGCTTCTTGGTATGAAGGAGATACATTCCGGATACAAGGAGCTCTTGATTTAGACAGACATATCGATGTAAGGCATGCCGAAAGTAATGTTCAAGCGATATGTTACGAAGATATGCGGCTTGGACCTGATAGACCTTTCATTTTCACTCCAAATGAACAGTCTGAATCAGTCCTAGTTACTCCAAAGCACGGCCTTACAATTCCACTTGGCCCCGTTATCATTGAGCAGGGAGATGTCGAATACTCATTGTCAATTGGAGAAGTCATTCGCTTAGATTCTGATTCACAAATCACTTCGAGCCACGATTTAGTTGGTCTGCAAATGCGTGGTGATTCCGGTTCGGTTCTAATACCTCCAACCAAAGCAAATCCTGCTACAGGCAAGGGCCAGCACTGGGCGATTCCACTGCCCTCTGGTGAAACTATGATTGAAGTGTTTGCTGATGAGGATTTGTTAGTTCAGTGGGAGGCCCCAGGCGATAGTGGCAAGGAGGCAGTCGTCCAATCTTCTGCAGTTAGGATTGCTAATTCTTGGTCGAAAAATGTGAATTTATCTTCAGACGGCATTCTCGAAATCATTACTGATGTCGATGCGCATTTACTTATTAGTCACGAAAATGAGGGCAGAATTTCTTTGTTGGGTGAAGAAGGAAATTATTATTCCAAACATTTCATTGCACCATTTAGCACAGGAAATTTATCAATTTCAAATCCAAATGAGAATGCTGCTACAATAACTTGGAAAAATGGAGGAGTATCAATCCCAGCTAATCAAACAGGTGTAGTTCCTTGGCCACCTGCAAACATTGACAGTGCTGCAACAATTGAGAGTAGCGAAAATGTTCTCGTTCAGTGGGGAATTGGAAATGAAGGGTTGCTAATGCTTCCTGCAATAGACACTGGACAAGTTACTGGCCTAGAATTCATGGAAGATGACTCCGAGACTTTTGTCAATTATTCCTCAGAGTTTGATGATTATTCATCTAAACTTTCTTTGGATGGTGATTCAGGACTATTGATGCTTGAGGACGAGGGAGCAATGCGTTGTATTGCAATAGATCAAACCGCATCCGGCTGGATTTCGACCACCTTACCATGGAAATCCATGACTGGTTTGGCAGAAGGACAGGTTATCTCTTCGTGGAGAGATGGTGATCACCCAGCAAGCATAGAAATTACATTAATCGGTGAAGAAGGAGATTCTACACATGCAAACTTAGCAACTGTTTGGGCATTCCACATATCTAGGCTAACCTATGAATTTGACACCTCGATAACCGGACTTGAAGTAGCATGGAGTGCCGGTGCAATCGTCACCAACCATCCAGAATTAGAACCGACAATATTGGTAGGTCCAACTGACCGGCAAGGCCCAGGTCCTCGATTTAGTGCAACAGTTCCCTCAATGCATCCCACAAAAACATCTGTTTCTGGAAGCGGTAACATGAACTTAGACATCGAATTATCAATGCGGGAAAGCCTTGCCTCGACTACAGCGTACGATGTACGACGAGGATGGGTTGGCCCTTACGGAGATGCGATTGCATCTTGGTCCAGTAATGGACTAGAAACATCAGAAGATTGGATAGTAAATCCTGGTCGCTTAGACTTGTTAGGAGATTATGTGGGCTGGGTTCCAATTCCCACACATGGCCCTAGCGAAGCGGTTTGGCATACTGCTGGAATGCCAATTCAATTCAATTTGCAAATTAGTAGCCTAAATGTACATATTTCGGAGGTGTCATCGTGAGGGGTAAACTAGTCCGTGACCAATCCGGTGCAAGTACTGAACTTGGTTACATTTTCACTTTCTTGCTCGGCGTCCTATTCCTTTCAATGTTCAGTGTTTGGGCGTTCGGCTTGGAGACCTCTACCCGTGAAAATTGGAATACTACGGCTGTTGATGTCAATATGGCAGATATTGCCGCAGCGGTAGAAAGAGCGGATTTGGCAAGCAGAGAAGACAGTAGTGTACGTTACGCCGAAATTGTAAGTTGGAGATTGACTGAAGCAGACGAATCTGAATTTGTCTTGACTTTGGACGATAAAGGGTTACACCTTGACCATCCTGAAAATGAATTAGATAGGGATGTTTCAATCTCAGCAACAGGTTCGGGCACATATGATGGAAGAATTACCCTTTCAGGAACCACTGATATTTGGGTAGTATATGACGAAGGTGTCACCTATTTGACTAAGTCAAGACCGGATTTCTAATCAGCGACCCATAACAGCAGTATGGACCATCATCTGCACTTCTCTCATTCGAGTCTGCGCACCTAATTCACGGAATACAGAAAGGGCCCTTTGCAGATACTCCATCCTACGTTGCCTATCAGGTGCTACACCACCAAGTCTTGCCAATAACTCACCTATTTGCATTCGCAAATCGTTAGCTTCCGAAATTATCAACGCTTCTCGATAGCGCTCAAGCGCTTCTTCGATTCTTCCACTGTCTTGAAGAACTTCTCCTAAAAGAATCGAGACTTCTACCAAAGCAAGAGGATCGCCTGCTTCACCCATGGTAGAAAGAGCATCAGTATAGTGATGCAAAGCGAGATCGGCATCACCGGTTTTAGCATAATATCGGCCAAGAACTGCGCGAGCGCGAGCGTGTAAAATTGCATCATTACCAGATTCTGAGCGCTCGTATGAAGAAAGCGCGTGGTCACGTGCACGGTTGTGCTCGCCTAAGTCGAGCAACGATCTAGCAAGCACGATTTGTGCTGGAATCAAATCTTCAGAATCATCGCCCGCCAAAATAGTCTCTACTTCTGAGTAAGCCTCGAGTGCTTTGACCTTGTCTCCATTGCGCCTCAAGATGTATCCCATATTATTGTAGGAACGGGCTGCTCCAATTGCATCTCCCATGGAAATAAAGAGTTCCAAAGCTTTACGGTGCATGTTCAGACTTGAATCTGAATCCCCTCTTTTCAAGGCAATGTCTGCTAAATTCGATAGGATATCTGCGATAACATCGTCAAGACCTGAAGCCTCTGCAGGTGGTCTTGCTTGACTGAACGCTTCTTCTGCTTCATCGAAGCGGCCAAGTAATGCTAGAACTTCTCCTCGCAACCTATCGATTCGACATGCGCTTTCTGCACCAACTAATTTGGTATCCACTGCTTCTAAGAGTCCCAACAATTCGATGTGGCCTTCTTTAATCAGATTGCGACCTTCTTCAACAATAATTTTTGTCGCATCTTCGTGTCTAGAAGATGAAATTAGATGATAGATAAGTTCCAAAGCAATCTGGCTGCCACTAGTTTGCTTTTCATACCATGCAACCGCCTTATTGTGTAGTTCTTCTTTGGCTTGTTTGTCTAAACTTTGAAGCAAGAATTCACGAATCAAATCGTGAACATCATATGTGTCAGAATCAGCATGTCTAGCAAGTCCAGATTCTACCAGTGAATCCAATTCATCGATATCCAATCCTTGCTCGGTTAATGCTTCGAGTTCAATAGGTTCACGGAAAACAGACAGAGCACCCAATAGACGCTTCTGTTCACCAGACAACTTGGAGAATATTTCGATGTTGACGTAATTTTCCAAAGATTCGTGGAACGCCCCCGCCGAAGCACCTCTGTTAATCAACTCCAAAACAAGAGGATGCCCTCTGCTCAAAGAGTGAATGTACAACAATTTCTCCTGATCTAGGTCATCAAATGTAGACAGTAAAGACCTAGTTGAATCTTGATCCAATCCCTCTAATGGCAATACAAGAGAAACAATCCTTCCATCTGCGTCTTTCAGTGGTACAACTTCCTTGAAGGAACGAGAGAATATCACAAGCCCGACATCACCTTCGCACTCGACAAGTCCACGAGAGATAGCCTGTATGGCCTGATGTAATGTCTTGTCACTAACCTTGTGATAATCATCGATTACAATCAAAGCAGGAGAATTAGATAATGCATCCAAAATTATTCTCGCAGCATCTGCAGCCTGCGGCACGGGTGTTGCAGAAATGTAATCTGCCAACATTGAGTCTCCAATATTTGACAACCAGTCTGCTATGCTTTCGAAGAATGCGCGGCTACCATCCCAATCTTGGCATCGATGGTACATCAAATTCCTGCGATGCATGAAGGATTCAATCACCTTCGCAGCCATTGAAGTCTTACCAATTCCCGCAATTCCTGGTATCATCAATGTGGACGAACGTGCCTCGAGCAAATTTACCATATTCTCCAATTCGGTTGAACGGCCATAGAAATGCCTCAAACGTGGCAGGTCTCCAAGATTTGTAACCAACTGTTTCTCAACATGTTTGGACAAATCTCTCTCAACTAAATCTGCAGATAGTGCTCTGACATCCAGAATTCCGTTATCATCAAGGTAACGAATTACATCAACAGGTCGCATTGTAAATGGTAATTTGTCCTGAATCTCGCCTAATGTCGAGGAAATTGTATTCCCGTCAGGAAGAATTGCCCTGAGTTGAAATTCTCTCAATCTCTTCCATGTTTCTTCCGCTAAATTCATTCCTGAATCGGTTAGGAAATACGCTTTGCGCTTTCGACTAACACCTTGAACGTGAGCCTGTCTTTCAACCAGTAATCCCTGATCTTTCAATCCAGCAATGGCTCTTGGTACATTAGAACGGGCAATTGCTACAGCATTTGCAATACCCATTTGGGACAAAGCAAAAGGAACTTCTACAGAATTCATGAAGTCTGCAAAATCAGACAAATGCAGCAAGATTCTTTCTTGCACTCCTGGCTTTGGTCGTGCAACCATAACTATTCCATTCCCCCAGTCCTCTTAGAGTGTTATGCATTCCTGCGTGAGGAATTACTGTTGTGGCGGCTGGTAATTTGGATCTGCAACCCACTGGTTGGATTGTGCATCCCAAATCCATCCTGGGTGCTGCGGCTGGGCGGCCGGAACAGGAGCTGGAGCTGGTGCTAATTCACCTGCTGCTGCTTGCTCTGCTGCTCTTACCTTAGCCCAGGCGTATGGATCCTCTTCCTTTTGCAACTCCATTTCTGCCTCTGGATCATCTTCGTATTCTTCTTCAAATTCCAAGAAGAAGAACGCTCCTACGCCAAGTAGGACTGCAAAGGCAACGATTGCCAATAGAATCCAAACCCATGATGCCAGACCCTCAGTCAGTGGCTCACCGCTCTTCAGAGTGATTTCAGAGTTGTCATCTTTACCAATGAATTGACCATCCTGTGCGAAATAAATCTTGTAATCACCATCATCGCCAAGTTGTGAGGATGTGATTTCCATAGACCAGGTTCCATCTGCTTTAACAATCGATGTGTTGAGCAATGTGTCGCCCTTCAATAGGCGGGCCTTAACTTGTGAATTAGGCAATCCAGTTCCTTCGAATTGCGCACCATCTCCAAATACTACTGAGCCGGAATCGCTTCTTTGAGCGGTGAACTCAACTCCCTTGACGATGAAGTTGACCTGATAAGAATATGCAACCGAATCGTGAATATCTCTTGCTTCAAACATCACACCCTGCATTGACCAATCAGAAATCTCACTCGATGTTTGGTACATCGAATCCATAGGGTTGTAAATTGCCTTACCCTCTGGCGTGATTCTTATGTGGTAAGCATAATCGTTGTCAATTGCAGTTGAAGGGTCGTCATAAATATCGAAAACCATGTGACTTGTTTCTGGACCAACCCCATCTGAGTCATTGAAGTAATCAAGAAGGTTTACCTCTACTCCAGAACCACATTTGTCGAATGCACTTGATTTCTCGTCACAGAAAATCGTGATAGTATCAATCCATCCACTTGGGCTGAATGTAGGTGCAATGTTATCTGCGTCCGTGGGGTTGTCAATGACGATTCGAACTGTCTCAATCAATGAATAATCTACACCGTCATATGCTTTGACATGCACTTCATACTGCTGGTCGTGAATTAAATCACTGGTATCCCAATATGTCATCCAAGCACCATTTGGCTGGAATGAAGTGATTGGATCTGGGCCACTATTTAATTCGATACCGCTAGCCAAATCAATGATTGTGATTTCAACTCTAGTAACCTGACCATCATTGTCTCTAGCAACACCACTGATTATTGTATCCTCAGATGCACGAATGTTCTCCATAGGAAGTGGTTCGCTAACCTGAACAATTGGGATTCTATTGTCGTTGTCGATGGTGATTGTAATTACTTCAGGAGTACAAACATCAACAATTTCGTGGCAATAATTTGAATCACTTGCCCACACAGTGAATGTGTAGGAACCGCTTGGCAAGGATGAGAAATTCCATGAATCAGACCACGCTGTGCCTCCACCATTGTTTGCCGGGTAATTTGCAGAGTAGTTGTTTGGACCAATTACGCTAAACCAAATGTCACGAATGTCGCTACCCTGAACACCTTGATAATCATCAGATGCAGTGCCAGAGAACAAAACTTCTTGTCCATCGTGGGTAGAACCATCCAATGGTGAGTCAAGATTGATTGAAGGTGGGTTGATATTCAATTTGAAAATTCGAGTGGTTACAATCGATTCATCAAGACCGTCATGAGAGCGGACTCTGAAGGTTACATCTTCTTCGAAATGATTTGCCATGTCCCAGTCGAAGCTCCATGTCTTGTAGGGCCAGTTGGTCATTGTGACTTCACCATTCGCCCCAGATGTATCTGTTGCCAGATACCAATCAATACTACCGTGAGGTTGAATTTCGACGCGCTTGATGTCACCGAATTGCTTCAGCCAAGAGTCATAATCGCTGAAATATGGACCAGATACACCATCATGGGCTGAACCGGTTAGTGTCACCGTTCTTGCGAAGGAGGCACCATCGTTCTGATTAATACTGACAGAAGGTGCCGTGTTGCTTAGATGAATCACTTCATCTACCATTCCAGTTAGAGTGAAATCATGGATTGAAGTTCCTTTAGTGAACTTCTTTGCTACAACTGAATATGTTGGCATCTCTCGACCACTACCTTGACAATCAGGGTCTTGACCATCCTTTAGTGTATCACCATCATTGTCAGCTCCATCGCCACAAGA
>CAZEXE010000010.1:0-40285 GCA_964516645.1 uncultured Candidatus Poseidoniales archaeon | reverse complement strand
AGGTAAGAGAACATCTGGCGCATTGCTATAATCACATGTGCACCACCGCCACCACTGTGGGTTGCAAGTCCGACTTTGCGTCGATTGAATAGCTCACGGAAATCTTGCCACTCAGTGCTTAACCAAGCCACTGCGTTGTTCAAAGTAGGAGGCATTGAACCATTGTATTCAGGAGCAATAATCATCCAAGAATCTGCATCAGACATTGCCGATTTTAGTTCAGCCATGCCTGGAACCTCGTCCAATTCCTTTGAGCGAGCAACACTGAACATTGGCATATCTAATTCAACTAAATCAATTACATCTGCTTCATGCCCCATATTGCGTGCAGTGTCTGCAAATTTATCCGCCAGTGCACGGTTATTGTCAGATGTCGCAGTTATCATCAGAATCTTGGCCATGGCAAGGCCAAGTGGTTTAGGTTCTCAAAGGTGTGCATACACAATTTAGGTGGAGATTGAAATATTACATCACAAATCGAGCATTATGGAGGAAGAAAATCACTTTGAGCCTCTTCCTGCTGAAAGGGTCGAGTTCACACCCCCCGCTGTAGAAGAAGCAAAAGAGAGAGGATGGGTTGGAGTTGCCGTAATTCGCTTACTGTCACTTTTGATCGTAGGTGGGGCTGTATATTATTCAACGGAAGGATTAGTTGCAATGTTTGTTCTATTCATTCTAGTTGTTCCAGTAGAGAAAATATTTCCCCGTCACCGTGGACAAAAAGTTCGCAGACCCTTGTACAAACTTGACATGAGTTATGCGATGTCATCTCCCTTACTCAATCTCATTGGTTTGATTGCTGCCACGTTTGTGGCAGTGGTTTCTTTTGCCTGGATACCAGGCTTAATGATTAGACCACTAGTTGCCCAAATACCAAGCCAATGGATGCCTGTTGTCGGGTTTTTACTCTTTGACATGATTGGCTACTGGACTCACAGATTTTATCACGAAATACCTGTACTGTGGAAGTTTCATGCAATACACCACTCTACTGAACATCTAGATTGGGTAAGTGGATTTAGGGCGCATCCATTTGATGGCACATTAATTGCACCTGCATTCATCTTCCTTATTGCGGCAGGATTTAGTGTTGAGATTACCGGATTATTTGCAATTTTCCAAATAGTATTGGGGCTATTATTGCATGCAAATGTCAAATTCAGATTCAGATGGTTGCACAGATTCTTGGGAACTCCAGAAATGCATCACTGGCACCACAGTAACGAGGAAGAGGCGATTTGGACAAATTATGGGGCAGCAATTCCATTATGGGATCAAATCTTTGGAACATATTACATGCCTAAAGACAAGAGACCATCGGTGTATGGTGTGGATGAACATATTGAGCCGAATATGGTTGATCAACTGATGTACCCACTAAGAGGAATTGGCAATCCACTCAATATTATTCGCCATCCATTCCGTTCGATAAAAATTGGTGTGAAATTTTATTGGAACTTGTTGAAGCAAATGAAATGGGTAATTTTCAGGCCAAGAGGGATGAAGCCCCCTATGTAAGCAATTGATTACTTCCGTTTGAAGATTGCAGAAACATATGGCCTCTCGCCACCAAATGGATTGATATGAGTATGCCTAATCGAATCGACTAGAATCCAATTGTCACCTAGCAAATCTACCAGTTTCTTCTCATCATATGTGTACAAGTCTAGGCCACAACACATTTGCGCTCCATCGGTTGAAAAGGTTTCAATCACCGCAAAACCACCGCTTGAAATGCATGATTCTAAGTTGGCAAGATAGGATTGCCTCTCGCTTTCTTTCAACAAGAAATGTAAGACTGCTCGGTCATGCCAGATATCATAATTTCCTAATTCCAATGGTTTACTCAGATCACCGTGTACATAATTCAAATTCTTACCATGCCGATTGGAAAGTATTCTCAAGGCCTCAGATGAAATATCTAGTACAGTGACATCATACTGATTCTGAAGCAAGGTATCTACTAGAGTAGTCGTACCAGCTCCTACATCAAGTACACTTTGGCCATCACAAGATGAAATCAAATCCATAGACACTGCATGCTCTTTTTGATACCAACCTAATTTTGTTGTATCAGCATCTGTGTATGCTGAATCCCAATGCTTTGCATCGCTTGGAATATTATCACCTCACTGGAATGTAACATCGACTTCCATCGATTCACTTACCGAGACACAAATTGGACAATTACATCCTTCTGTAATCAACCAGGCACGGTCATCCATGCCCAAGTCTGAGGGTAGATTAACTAAAACTTCGAGTTTTGATATGCGTCGAGGATTTGCTGACATGGTTTTCTCAACACTACCGGACATTCCCAACACATCTAATCCTCTAGAATCAGCACGTATAGCAACGATTGTCATTATACAAGTCAACATCGAAGTTGCAAGCAAATCAGTAGGCGAGAAGGACTCCCCCTTGCCATTATTATCTACAGGCGCATCTGTGATTAATTGGTTTCCAGAAGGTCCATGTGTCGCTGTGCAGCGTAGATTTCCATCATATGTTGCTTCTATTCTAACCATTCACTCACCATCAAAATTGATATCATGGCCCATTCTTTGAGCCTTGGTTTGAAGGTAATCACGATTCTCGTTTGCAATGCCAACAATTAGTGGCATTCTCTCTACAACATTGATACCGTATTCTTCGAGTTGTTTTACCTTGTCCGGATTGTTTGAAAGCAGGCAAATATCTGTTACTCCAAGCGCATCTAACATTGTGGTTGCTATTCTATAATTACGTGCATCAGCAGGCAGTCCTAACAATAAATTAGCATCAAGCGTGTCTGCTCCTTTATCTTGCAAATGATACGCCTGAATCTTTGCATGAAGACCGATTCCTCTACCTTCTTGACGCAGATAAATCACCACTCCCCATCCCTTTTCAGAAATCGCTTGGAAAGCCGCATCCAATTGTGGTCCACAATCACAACGCAAGGAGCCAAAAGCGTCCCCAGTTAGACACTCAGAGTGGACTCGCATCAATACTGGGTCAGGCCCAGTCATGTCACCCATAGTCAATGCTACATGGTCTAGTCCAGTATCAGATTCGTGGAAAACTCGGATGCTGAAATCACCATACTTCGTTGGAAGCCGTGCTTCACTTGGAACTTCATCAATACTCATCAGGACACCTCAATAATAAATCTGAATTCTCCAGCAGATTTGAGTACATCTACCAAACGATGCCCGAGCCTGTCAACAAGTATTGGCATATCATGTATTGTTTCAGGGTCATCTGCAATAACCATCAGAACATCTCCACTTCCTAAATCAGTCAATGCTTTTCTTGCCTGAGAGACAGGTACAGGACAATAATGGCCCAGCACATCCAATTTATGTGTCGGCTCCACAAATAATCCGAAGGGATAGCCAACTTGAACCCTCCCACAAGTGAGACTTCTTGAATGAAGTGAGTTATTCGGCTTCATGGCCGGAGAGGGAGAGCCACTTTCTGAGGAGGTCGAGGACCTATCTTGGGGTGAAGTTGCAAAACTTGGTCAAAGTTATCTTAGAATCCCTGTCGCCCTACTTTTGGTTGAAATCTTCTATTGGTTTATCACCCAACCAACAAATACCCTAGGATTGATCCAAGAATCTGAAGCTTGGATTTGGTACCATCTTACTGAATTGATTTACGGCCCAGGAGCTGCCACTCTTTCCGAATACAATGGCTGGACTACAATGGTAACTCTACGACATCAAGATTTCTGGGCTGATCAAATTCGACTATATGTTTCCGACGAATGTGCTGGAGTCCATGAGATGATTTTCATCTCAGTCCTAATTATGATGACTACAGGCGTGCCCCAACGACTGCGTATCAAGAGCGCAGTCGTCGCTTGTGGAATTGTTTATGTTTTGAACATTGTAAGATTACTAGTTCTATATCCGCTTGCACTTTCTGGTTGTGCGGAAAACCCAAACATGCTAGGTTGTGAGCAACCAATGCATGACTTCCACGCATTTGTCTACCAATGGGGATTCCTAATCGTCTTGGTCATCATGTGGCTGATTTGGTTCAAATGGGTAAATGCTGGAGACTTGATTCGTAAAGAACAAGCAGCAAGTAAGGGTAAGTGGAAATTCATTTATCGAAAGAATTGGGAGAACTTGCACAAGGCTGCAATAGCAGTTTCCATCCTCTTGGTGATTGGAGCGTTTGCTAATGTTTTGATGGATGAAGATGCAATGGAAGCAAAGGAAACTGTCGATATGTGCGAGTTTTACTCGAGTGTTACTGGTGAATGTGGCGAGGCGCGAGATACTTGGTCCCAAGAGATACAGTCATCTTGGTCTTTAGCAACCCTCGGGATGCTTGGCTTTGCTTGCACTATGATTACAATCGATAAGCCCACAAGTGATGAGGAAGAATAATCACGATTCAATAATTGAGGCTGAAATTTCATTCGCATTCAGAGACCTTAGAGCCAATGATGCATGCTTGTTGTGAACTTCAACAATGGTATATTCATCGGTGATGACAATATCTCCAATTGCTAATTCAGAACATTTTAGTGAACTGGTAATTTGCTCGACAATTGAAAATTTTGAAAGAGAAGTGGTCTGTAACTTGATTGGTACCATTCCGAAAACATCAGCAGCCTCAGCATTGTCCTCCTGCTTCTTAACAGGATCTCTATCCATTCCATCAGGAAGTTCTGGAGCATCAGATTCAGTGATTTCTAAAGAATGAGTTGCAATAATTTTCTTCAGTTGTGGAATGTCATCTCTACCAACTAAGACCCAAGCTTCTCCTTTACGACCAATTCTACCCGTGCGCCCAATTCTGTGAACATAACTGTCAACATCATCTGGGACATCATAATTGATTACCAAAGTGATTCCATCTACATCGATGCCTCTTGCCGCAACATCTGTTGCGATTACTACACTTGAGTTGCCTTCCTTGAAGTTGGAAATTATTTTCTCTCTTTGATTTTGCGACAAATCTCCATGGATACCTTCAACATCAAATCGGTGTTTCTTTAGACGTTGAACCAGCAAGTCAACCATCCTCTTGGTGTTAGTGAAGATAATTGTCTGGTCATCATCGTCCATCCTTGCCAATAAGCGACCTACGACCCACAATTTGTTTGCTCGGCCAATTCTTACACTATATTGTTCAATAGGCGGAATATCCAACTTTTCAGTATTGGTTAGAACGAACTCTGGGTCGTTCATGAATTCGTTTGCTGCATCGATTATTTCTTGAGGGAAAGTTGCAGAAAACAGCAATGTTTGCTCTCGGTTTGTCATTCTCTCAATAACCCACATGATATCTGGGAAGAACCCCATATCTAGCATTCTATCCGCTTCATCAAGCACGAAGAACTTTGGTTTCTCCAAATTGATAAATCCTCTTTCAGTCATATCCATGACCCTTCCTGGTGTCCCTACAATGATATCAACACCTGCTTGCAAATTCTTTGCTTGCTTCTCTAGGTCAGTTCCTCCATACACGGTTTGAATATTCAGACCAGCGTCGCCTTGGATATTCGATAATTCTTCAGCCACTTGATTTGCCAATTCCCTAGTGGGTGTTAGGATAAGGGCTTGAAGTTCTCCTGTAGGCTGACATGCATTCATTGTTGGTAAACCGAATGCAGCGGTTTTCCCTGAACCTGTCCTTGCCTGTCCGATAACATCCTTACCTGAGAGAGCAATAGGAATGGTTTGTTTTTGAACTTGAGTTGCGAATTCCCAGCCAATATTGACCAGTCCTTCTTGTAAAGCATCATTCAAGTCCCATGCAGAGAAAGGGGTTGTTGTGAACATTTCGTCACCTCGGTCCGTCCCTTCCCAATCTGGGCCACCGGGACGGGGAGTGACCCCCGTGTCACGATCAGAAGTTTTCGCTATCCTTAGCCTCAGCCTTGAGAATACCCACCCAATACTTGAATGCGTTTTCTCTAGTGAGCGGCTTCTTCATCTGGCGAACATGCTCTAGAATGTACTGGCGGAACTTTAGCGACTTGGTTCGGTTTACACCTTTTGGTGTGACACCATCCCATAGGTCGTTGAACTGCTTCTCCTTATCGTTGAATGGTTCCTCAGACATGAGTAGTACTCCTTGAGCGACTCGCCCACCGGCAACCCCCTCTTAACCATGTCGAGACTTGTCAGTATCCTTCTGGGGAGGGGGAAGGTCCTCCAATCCCACGATTTTACCTTGAGATTCTGCAATTTCCACATCAATTTTTGGTACCTTTGGTGCTGGAGCCAAGAACGCATTCTTTTGCTCTTCAGTTCCCTCAATTTGTGCATCGAAGGACATCTCTTGTAGTTCCTTTCGAATTTTCTCATCCTTTTCATCTCGTAACAATGCATTGCAATGATTGCGAAGGATTTCGTCACCCATGAGCCTTGGCAAGATTTTGACACACGCTAAGCGAACACTTGGATTCTTGTGGAGGCAACCTGCCAAAACCAAGTCCTTTGCACGGCCATGATCTGTGTCAAGAACTTCTATGCAACGGATTGCTGAAATCATAACTTTAGAATCTGAATCCAAAATTGCTCTCTCGGCAAGAATGGTAGCAATCCTTTGCTCTTTATGTGCTAAAGGAACTAAACATCTGGCTGCTTGCCTACGTGTCTCGACATCCTCATCATCTATTGCCCAACCGATTAAATCCCAAGCTGCTGCTCCACCTTTAGAAAGAACCCTACGTAACAATGCTGCTGCTTTTCGGCGCAGTTCAAGAGAATCTTCTTGCATCAACTCATCAATATGATCACATGCTACTTCAGGCCAAGTTTGACACAAATCACCCAATCCAACAAAAGCGGCTTCCCTGCGCTGTTTTACATGGTGTCGTAATTCAAATGCAAGAGTACTATCGGTTGCTGATGGGAATGTTGGTGCAACTATTTTCAAGCACTCGCTCGCTGCCCTACGTACAGATGCATCTTTGTCATCCAATAGAACAGAAAGGTGGTCAAATAATTCATCGGGACGGGTCTCGGCCACAGAAGGTAGAGCAAACAACCCTGCCACTCTGATTTCTGGATCATCATCCATCAAGCAATCAAGGAGAATCTGATGACCTTCGTGAGCCAAAACTCCAGCAAGATTCGACAGAGCCTTAATCCCTTCAATACGTTGCATAAAGTAGTCATTTTCTTTCCATGCAACCTTGTATGTCTCAATCTTACCAGTAGCAAGTGGGATTACCTCTTGGGCTGGAATAGCCATCCAGGGGCCCTCTCTGACCTGCTTTTTCTTACTTTGGCGTCGCCTACTTCCGACATTGATTGGACGGCCTGTCCGAGGGTCGCGGGCGATGTATTCACGTGACATTGCGAAGGGGGCATAACGAAGGGGGAAATGAACCCTCCCATTTGTTGTTAAACTTCATTCCACAATCATCAAACCCTAAATACGCTCACGCAAAGATATGCGCAGGGGCATTTTTGCATGTGGAATCGTCCTGCTATTCTTGATGCAGTCTTGGTCTGGAGCCAATTTTGAATTAACTGAATCCACAAGTTTCAACTCTTTCCAAGAAAATCAATTGTTTAACCAATCGGGTTTTCATGAAGACGGTGTATACACAACTCCTGACGGTGAGGTCCATGTCAATAGGCCACACATTCAATGGAGTGTTCCAAATCAGGGCCTAGCGATGATTCGCACGGGTGCGTGTTCTGTTGCCATAGACTCTCTGGATGAAGTCTGGTTGATGGGTGGTAGAAACGACCCCAATCCTACACAACCTAATGACGAAACTCCTACTAGTTTAATCGAGAAAATGAATAACGCCAACAAAACTTGGATGCCGTCCGAAGTGAATATGCCTTCCACTCAGCAATATTGCGAAGCCGAAATTGTTGGTGACTTGATTGTAGTTGTTGGAGATTGGTTTAGAAATTCCAACCCAGCACAATTTCCGACAGGAAGAGTACAGATTTACAATCTCGCGAACAATACTTGGTATAACGGAACATCGATGCCATCTACAAATGAAAGGGGATTGGGAGCCATGGCTGAAGCCAATGGTTACCTGTATTATGCAGGTGGTGTACGAAGTCCGAGTGGAAATGATGCAACAAATAAGACATTCAGATATGATCCAATAAATAACCAATGGACTCAAATGGCAGATATGAATCATCCACGTGCTTCATTCGAATTGATTAATTTCCATGGCCAATTATACGCCATGGGTGGGTTTCATGGAACTCAAACTTGGAATCGTCTGGCATTAGATTATGTTGAACGGTATGACCCAGCGACTGATACTTGGACGAACCTATCCAAATTACCTGTAGCGATGTTTGGATGGTCAGGCACTGTTCTCAACGATGAAATCGTCCTCGTTGGGGGGTACAATGGTGGAGCAAAGAAAACAGTATATCATTGGAACCCAGTAGAAGATACTTGGTCACAAGGCAATGACATTGGTTCTATTGGACACCTAGATATTGCAGTAGAAGAAATCAATGGTAGCATAATTTGGGCTTCCGGAGATATGTCAACATATCCTTACAGTTCTTGGAGTCAATTATTTTCAGCAGATACCGAACATCAAAATGCAACAGATTCACATTCAGCTTGGGTTACTTCGCCAACCATTGATTTGCGTCCAAATCTCAATGGAAGAGCAACTCCTGTACAATTCAATCTACAAGGAAACAATACTCCTGGAGGGGAATTGAGTTTCCAATATCGTGCTGCTTCGGATGCAATTGCGCTATCATCGAAAGTGTGGGAAGGCAGTGATGGCACAATTAACACCACATACCCAGCAGGAACTACAGACTTAGATTTGAATGACTATGCTGATTTTATTCAGTATCGAATTAAATTCCAAGTAACCGACTTAACTAATTGGGATGAACCAAATCTTGATTCTATGTCAATTAGGGCAGAACATGCCGCATATATTTCGAATATGCCAACTGTGCTTCATCCACGAGCAGAAACTGTTCATGTCCAAACAAGTCACGATATTTTCTCAGCCGGAGAGATGTACTTAGAATTCGCTTCTTGCGATTCTTCTGGTGCCGTTAATGGCCCCTGGTCACGATTATCACATGATGGAACAACTTTTTCTGAAAGCGACACTCAAGGATTATTCATACAAAGTTCAGGTACTGTATATTCTTCTACAATAGGAGATACAATCATCGATTGGACATTTGATTTAGGTGATTTAACCGGAATATCACATCTGTGTTCAAAAGTAGGTTCTACCGGATTGAAGAATACAGAATTCACCCATACTGCAGCAATGGAAATTGATAATGTGCTGGAAGTTAGAATAACTGATTTGGGCGGATTTAATTCAGGTGATGCGATAACTGGTGGAATTCCAATAAATGTTGGAATCAATCACACATTCCCTTCCTCAGGAATGACGCTTTCCAGTGGTGATATTCAAGCGCGAGTTACTTTCGATATCAGAGTGAACGATGCTGCCACAAATAACTACACTAATTGGGTGAATGAAACCACACCATGGACTGATCTGACCATAGGCCAATCAGATATCATTTCATGGACTTTGCCTACTGATATTTCGGGAATTGCTAATATTAGTTTGGAATCGAGAAGTGACCAATCATTCCAGATGTTGAGCGATGCTAATTCGTCATGGTTAATTCTAGACAATGAAAACCCAGTAATCATTTCCAGCATACCATCAAATGGAGATTACCTCAACAGTGAAGAAAATAGAGAGTTATCAATCTTGATTGCCGATACATCTGGATTCGTTTCTGATGATGTTTCCATGGAGGTGTGGGTCCATGAATTAGATGATGGCTCCGATGGCAGTTTCCCTGATGGAATGCCTCAGGAGAGTGAATATCGTGAAATTAATTTCACAATGGACAATAATGGTAGTTTGTGGTGGTTTAATGCAACACAATCCGATAATGATAACCAAGACCAACAATTGGCCTATATGCGGATTGTCGGGGATGATTTAACTGGATTTAGCACCACAAATAATACAATTTGGTGGAAGACAAGAGATGCACAAAATGCTGTTGTCGAGAGAATTTACAATGAAGATACCACACAATATTGGGAAGTATCTAGAGAGATTTCTTGGGACATTGTCATTAGCGATGGCAATGGAATCTCGGATATAATGTCGCTAAAGATTGAACTGGGAGATGATTCTGATTTTGGAATTAATTACGATGTTGCAGATTCAATATGTTTGTCTCTTGACACTAGAATTGATTCAGATAGAACAACATGCAGCCACACCTTTGATGGCGACGAAATGATTGTATCAGTTACAATTTATGCGGGATGGGAAGTTGACCGCTCGGTTCTGAACGAAGGAGTTGTAGAAATTTTCATCACAGATATTGATGGCATCAGTAAAACTACCTTCCACAATTTGTGGGTATTTTCCGAGGACTTTGAGTTCTCAATTTCACAAATCGAAGATGTTTCAGGAGTTGTCACTGGCCATATTACCAATCAATCAATTATGGTAATCAATGAGCACATGCAAATCTCTGGAACTATGACGCATACATTATCAGGCCTCCCGTATCAGGGAGATTTGTCGGTTAGATGGTGGGGATTATTACAGGGTGCAAACTGGTTCGGTTCAGCAACGATTCAAGTTGTTGATGGTGTGATTAATGCTACAATTCCGATGCCAAGTACTGGAGGCATTATCGACTTTGATGTTGCATTCATGGACCCTTGGGAGACTAGAACTCTAGGTGTATATGATGCTCCCGTATTCATTATTGATGCTGGAGCACCGATTATTCTTGAATCAAGTATCGAAGATCTTTCACGATATCATCTAGACGATGTTGGAATTGGAGTAAATATCGTTGAAGAGGTTTCATGGACTAGTGAATTGAATTTGACCTGCCAAGTAATTTCTACTGAGACCCAATGGGATCCAGTTACAATTCTGATGCAACCTGCAAATGTATTCCAAGGTAAGACATTGTTCTCATTCGCATTTGATTTTTCATCACAAGGTGACCCATCACTGCTTTCTCCAGAAGCTCATATCGATTGTTGGGCATCAGGTATTGATGATGCCGGTTGGGATTTAATCAGTTCAACTGATTTACCTTTGACAGAGCCATGGTTAACCTTACCATTGTCTACAGTTGGCCCAAATATAGAATTAGTCGATGTCAAACTTGACGGTGCTCTCGAGCCTGGAAGAGAATTACGTGCAGAAATATCAGTAAAAAATTCTGGTGAAAGCCTACAAGAATCATTCAACATAACGGTGTATACAGTTATCGGAGGAGAGAGAACTTTGGTAGGACTTTACACACAAGCTCAAATCGCTGGTGGACAAGGAATAATCAAAAGAGTTGCAATTACTATTCCAGAAGGCGATTGGGAGTTATTGGTAATCGTCGATGAGGATCAAAAAATATGGGAATTAAACGAAGAAGATAACTCGTTTTCCAAGCAATACAATGCTCCTGAAGAATTCAACATGATGTTGTATGTTGGCGGTGGAAGTGGTCTGTTAATTGTACTTGCATTGATATTTATTCTAAGACGACGATCTGGTAATGAATTGGCACAAGCAAAGAAGATGCCATCAATAGAGGATTTACCGAGATCCGGTCCACCTCCAAGTACAAGAAGCAAGACTGGGCCACCTCCTTCATCGAAACCAAAGAAAGGGCCACCTCCAAAACCAAAGCCAGCAGAAGCAGAAGTTCAACCTATTGCTAATGTTGCTGACGCTATGGAAAAATTATCTCTCGACGCATTACCAGGAAGGGCTGATGCACAACTTCAAAGTGTTCCTAATTATGAATCGCTACCGGGAGGAGGAGAATATGAATATCTTTCAGAAGGAACTTTCTATTCAGGTGATGAAATCGGTCGCTGGAAACTCGAAGATGATGGTTCATTTTCCAAAATAAAGTGATTGCAATGTCTCCTGAAATCGAAGATATCAAACGTGTTTTAACGATTTGTTTTAGAGATGGAGCAAGTCAAACTGCAGATGACTTAGAGAGAATTCTATCCTTTGACATGGGTTGGATGGACACAGATACTGCACATGATGCCATAAAAGCCCTAACTTTTGCGGGCTGGATTATTGATGAAGGAGGAATGCTCTCACCAAATTGCGACATCAGAGGAGTCAAGGCGCCCCTAGGGTGGCAACCTAGGCCTTCGAGATTGACTGACCCTGCTGTCAATGAATCCCGCGTCAGTGAGAAGCCTTCCGAGCCAATAGCTAAACCTCCTGTTATTCAGCATAAACCAGAGATTGAGACTGCTGACCCGCGCGCTAGAATGCAAAAGCGATTGGTGAAATTTATCTCGAAACAATCAGGCATCGATGCAGATGAAATCAAGCGCAGGGCTGAGCGGAAAATGAAAGCGCTTCGCTATTGTACTATGTGGCTTGCACTGTGCCTGATAAGCAGAGAGCAAAACCTTGAGATGAATTCAATTATCGATTCATTCTCCGCCAGATGAATTATTTTCTGACATCAGAAGTAATACTGGTAGTACGATTATCGACAATATTAGTGAATAGGTTACGGTCAGAGCGGTGACAAGCCCGAATTGTTGAACCACAGGCATTGGAGAGAAGAGCAACACTAGGAACCCGAGTGCTGTTGTACCTGCAGACAACACAAGTGCCACACCAGTGGTTGAAATGGTTTCTTCAAGCGCTTCCCAAACATCATCTCGTGTTTCCCTTTCTGACTCAAATCTACGCCACATGTGAATCACATAGTCGATTCCAATACCTAGAGATAAGGCAGTAACCATCACTGTCAATACATTCCACTTTAGGGATAGCACTACCATCGAACCAACTACCCATAACGTTGCTAACACTACCGGAGTCAGAACTACGAATGCTGGAACGGGCCTGCGAGTAAGCAATAGCAGAACCACGAATGATACGATAAATGAAATCGCAGTTGATGATAACTGTGATGAATTTAGACCATCTAGAACATTTTGTAAAGCGACCAAGTCGCCTGTGACATAGATATTCGCACTTCCAGACAATACGCTGCGCATTTTGCCTGTGTCTTTCTCACCTCCTAGTTCCTCCTCAAACCATTTGACTACTCGGCTCGTTTCACTTGAGGTCGATGCATCTACCCTAACTTCAATTCGAATGTGTTCTATTTTGTCACCGTCAAGATGTACAGTGTTTGCAACCCTTTCGGCCCATGATTCACCAGTGAATGGATCTGCAATTGATGTGTTTTCGGATAGATTTGCAAACGCTG
Source organism: uncultured Candidatus Poseidoniales archaeon (assembly GCA_964516645.1). Classification (GTDB taxonomy): domain Archaea; phylum Thermoplasmatota; class Poseidoniia; order Poseidoniales; family Poseidoniaceae; genus MGIIa-K1. The sequence continues at coordinate 27,065 of CAZEXE010000010.1, read as the reverse complement.
CACCAAGATCGAATTGTGAAGAGATCCCTCTTCGTAAATCACCATTTGCAATTACTAAACCATACCTTTCACCGAATAGAACATCGTTGTCTACAGCATCGTAGAGAACTTTGTACGGCCCTTCATATGATGGACTAGAATCAACACTACCTCCCCCTACGACATCGTGGTTATTGGCTAGATCGTAATGTAAACCTCTCATCTCGTTCAGCAAAGTGAAATCAGAATCAATTTCTTCCGCAGAATTTGCTGGCTCCATTAGAATGTAGACAACCTTCCAACCAGCACTTTCGTAACTAGAATCTAATTCTTCTCTTACTTCCATTATTTCCATATCATCATCAAGGAAATCTGTAAGGTCAAATTCAGTCTCAAGGCCCATTGCTCCAATGATTGAGGCTCCTGATACAATCAATGCTACAATCAAAACTAGGACTTGTTGAGTTCTTTGCAAATCGACTAATTTCTTTGAGAGCCATGGCATTCTAATCGGGTCTGCAGGTACTTTACCATCTGAAGATTCCAAAACAACATGTAGTGCACCGACCACTACAGTTGCATTGATGAATGCTGAAACTACACCCATAGCTAAAGCAATTCCAAATGTTTCGAGAGGTGGCAATGGAGAAATTATGTTGGCTAAGAATGCTGCAACTGTTGTAATCACTGCTAGGCCCAGAGGAGTCGACAATTTGCCGCATGACGCTAACCATGACTCTGCTGAATCGCCTATCTGTTCCTTGAATGAATTATACCTCCGTTGTAAGTGAATGGAATAATCGATGCCTAGACCAAGAACTAACGGAGCAACTGCGACTTCCAACGCAGTGAATCTTGCACCCATGAGGTTGAGAATCCCATATGTCCAAATCAAAGCAAATGATAGACCTACAAGAGGGAAAACAACTCCTTTGACACTTCTAAATGATATTGCTAGAAGTACGACAACGACCACAACTGCAAGCAATATCAATGTTGCAAGATTATCGAAAGTCCCTTCATCAATATCGTGTGAAATCAAATCTAGTGAAGCAACGCCATAGTTTAATTCTGATTCTTCACTAAGTTGCAGAAACAATTCACGTAGTTGATTTTGTTTCACCTTTCGCTCATCACTAGATAAGTCCGGATCGATTTCTAATATCCAAAGAGTCGATGATGCCGAGACAGTGGCAGAACCTTCTTCTGAATTTGTTTCAATCCACAAACAAATTTCACTACCATCAAAATCCTTGTGTAGCATCCCATCTAAAATGAATTGAGCAACCTCTCTTTGCTTAGAAACATCACCTGGGCAATCCGACTCATTAACATCGATGACTAGGTTGAGCATCTCTTCCCAAGATTCAACCTCGGACAAGTTGGTTCCATTCGCTTCTTCATCCAATGCCAATTGCAGTATTGAAGGCGCAGTAATCCAATTTTCAACCACTCCTTGCATTAGTTCACTTTCTTCTTTGACCAAATCCAGATGAGAATCCATTAGATTCAGTGATTGCATATCGAGAACGTTGCCGCCATCGTCTCGGGTGACATGTACGAACATCGGTCGAGTTTCGTTGCTGAAATGTTCATTGATTCTATCATGAGCATCTGCAGATTCAGAATCTGGTGCGAACTCAGAGAGATCCGTATGGAATGAAGGAGTATCAACAAACGCAAGGTCAACGACCAAGCCGGCGGTTAGAGCAGCAGATAGAATGAGAATAGGCCAAGAAAATTTACGAAAACGAGCCGATTGACTCCTTAGGGCCTGCTCTATTGCTAGAGAACTCACATTTGGCGGGGGTGCTATTCAGTACTAAAGCGAGAAGGGTCAAAACTTCATCAATCGAGCAATTTGAATGCACAACGCCTACGGCGATTTAGTGGATAAGCGGCCAAAGGTTCTTGAAGGCGAGGCCGGACGCCTGCATCGTTCACTATGCCAGTTAAAGTTCTCGCCCGCGACGATAACGAACTAAGAGTACGCTTTATTGGGGAGTCACACACCTCTTTGCAGATACTCCGTGAAAGACTAAACAACGACAAAGGTGTCGACTACGCAAACTACTTCCCAGGCCACCCTGATTTGGATGAGCCAGAGTTCTTCATTCGTACCAACAAGGGAGTAGACCCTGCTAAATTGTTGAAGAAGTTGATTGGAGACATCCAAGGCGATTTCTCAAAACTAAAACTTTGAGATGTGTTAACACATGTCTACTGATGGCCTGGCCAATACGATTGGCCTGACTGGTTACGCTATTGATTCACCGGGAATCGGTGGTGTTCTAAAGGCAAGAGTAGCTGATTTTAGAGTTGATGAAATTTCAACAAAAATCACTTTGGATCCTCGTGGAAGATTCACTGCAGCAAATATAACCCTGACAAATTGGGAAACAAATCGTTTCATTGGTAAGTTAGCCAAAGCGTGTGGAATTTCTCGAAACCGCATTTTCTTTGCTGGGACTAAGGACAAACGAGCTGTTACTCGCCAGGTTTTCATCATTGATGCTCCACAAAACAAAGTTGCTCAAGTGGAAATTCCAGATGTCGAAATAGAAATTCTTGGCCGCACACATCAAAAAATAGGATTTGGAAACCACAAAGGAAATCGCTTCACTATCGTGGCAAGAGGATGTTGCCATCCGGATGGTAGCCCGATGACTAATTCCGAAGCAATGGACATTATTGCAGAAATAGAGGTGAAGATGAAAGAAAAACTGGGAACTGGGCTATTCCCAAATTGGATAGGTCCTCAACGATTTGGTGCAGGCCGCCCAGTAACGCCAGTTGTTGGCCGCCATGTCATCACAGATGATTGGAAAGGTGCTGTGATGGCATACCTCAGCATGGAAGGTGATGAAAACGAAGATGTTGCCAAGTTCAGAAAACATATCCGTGATAATGGAATTTCTGAACAAGCATTAGAAATAATTCCACATTGGTTAGGATTTGAGCAAAATATGTTGAAGCACATGATTGTGAATCCTGAAGATTGGGTTGGAGCATTTAGAAAACTGCCGAATAATCTACAATTAATGACTGTTCATTCATTGCAATCAGTGGTATTCAACAAGACAATTAAAGCACGTGTTGAAGATGGAATCTCATTATCTAGACCGATTATTGGTGACATAGTTGGCCGAATTGATGATAATGGACAACTAGAAACATCTTCAATTGTAAATGTAGAGGAGAGAACCCTTAGCAGAATTTCTCGAAATTGTGAACTTGGAAGATTGGTGGTAACTGGACAGTTGCCTGGGTCAAGCATGGAGAAGCCATCTGGTAAATTTGGAAAAATTGAATCTGAAGTTTTGAAGGACATGGGACTTGACAAAACCACTTGGCAAGTCGATAAGATCGGTAGATTAACCACAAAAGGCACGCGCAGACCTTTGGTCACTACATTCAGCGATTTCCAATATGAAGCTGTACCAGTAGCAGGTGCGGAAACTATGGGGGAAAAGTGGATTGACGGGCCGAAGGATGGAGAACTTTGGAATTCTGAAGGCGCATGCATTAGATTTAGATTTACACTTCCTTCTGGAAGTTATGCAACAACCTTGCTTCGCGAGTTTATGCGAACACCATTGCATCAACTATGATGCAATCAAAGAAGGCCCATTGAAAGGACTTCAATTTCACCGGTGCCATGAATCGCACGCATGTTCTCTTCGAAAACATCTGACAAACCAGAGCCATCGTTCATTACAACATGAACTTGGATGAATTTCAGACCGAAAGCAAGAGGCTTAGTCTCGCAAAGTTGAACATCATATGTTTCATTCTTCAATGCTAAAATCTGAGTTACTATTTCGTCTGCTGAAACATCTTCAACATCAGAATCAGGCATGACCTTGTAAGTTAATGCAACCATTCCCATAATATCACCAATTTGATTCAAGGACCCTGGAATCCACAAGTGCAGATGTAAGTGACACCTTGGTTTCGACAGCGTGGGCTTCGACCAATTGGTTCGCCACAAGCAGGACAAGGGAATGTAGTAGATCCTTTGTCAACCAAAGGAACTCCAGATGCGGTACAGACGGTTGCTCGCTCAGACATGATTTACACCTCAGTGCAGCACGGCCACGACCTCTCCCTCTTTATCCTTGCGCGGAAGAATACCTCATCTGTCTAGTACTACAAGTCTTCCAGATTTACCGGTAGATACAACCAATTCGCCATTTCGAGTGCGGCACCAGCCATTCTCAATTCGTATTATGTCACCTGTTTTTACCTGTTTTACTTGGTCTCCCCACAATACAATACCTACTATTCCTGTCTCGTCTCTACCACATGCAGCCGCCAGTGAACCTGTAAAATTGTCAGAGTTAACCAATCTGCGGGGGTAACGACGTAAAACGACCAATTCTATGCGCTGAACTGCTTGATTTGCAATCAACTGTGAAACCCTTTGCCTAGTCGCTCTTGACGGCTGGGGATTTTCTTGATTTTTCATTTGTGAAAGTATCGATTTCTCTCTTTCATCTCTCTGCTTAATTCGGCTACTATTTCTCACCATGAATCCATCTGGATGAACTCAACCATATTCAATGATTCCTACAGTGCAAATGGAAGTGAAACCTTTACTCCTTAGGAGTATTTTTCTTACGAACACTAAAAGTGGATTTTGCTGGTTCAACATCATCAAGAGGTTCAGGCCCGCCTTGTCTGTTCTCAAGTGCTGCTTCAAATGAGGGTCTAATTTCCCAATCTGGCCCTCGTTTAGGAGTGTGAAATTTGCATATGAGAAAAACTTCAGAAGAAGAATTTCGGCTAGCCATTGGAGAGAAGCGCTTTACTGTTTGGAAATGCGGCCTGACTAATTCTATCAATTCCTCAACACCAATACCCTGGAATAACTTGGTCACAAAATGACCTCCATACTTCAATATCGGAAGAGCAAAATCGAAAACATCTGCAACCAACATCAACGATACTGCTTGATCTATGTCCCATTTGCCAGTAATATGTGGAGATATGTCCGAGACCACCACGTCGATTACTTCTGTATCAATTGCATCTAATACCGCTTGTTGGGTGATAGGGTCTGTGATATCCCCTACAATTAGATTCGCACCCTCTACTGGCACACACGATTGCAAATCGACTCCAACCACTTTGCCATCTGAGCCGACTAACTCTACTGCGACTTGAGCCCATCCGCCTGGGTGACAGCCTACATCCAAAACACTGTCTTCGGGTTTGATGATTTTGTGCCTCTCTTGAATCTGTTTGAGTTTGAATGCGGAGCGTGCACGGTAACCACTCGCTTTGGCTTGTTTTCGCCAAGCATCCTTTTGGTGGTCCTGAACCCAACGGTCAACCATAGCACTCCCTCAACCATTCCGGGCAGCATCCCCATGATAACTTCATGGACAAGATACTACTCCAATCGTTCAATGAGGCACCTATTGTCAATACTCGTCTTGGCTTTGTGCCTTACCTCAACCACTTCCGCAATGACAGATAGCAGTGTTGAGGAACATTGGCTGAAAAGAACGGTGCTGGTTGAAGAGAGAACTGCGATTTGGTGCCCCTCCTGTGCGGAAATCGACCCTGAATTGGCAATTGTTGCACAATCTCATGGTGCTCGCACTGCCATTATTGGTTTGCATGTTGACGATGCTTTTCAAAACGAGGCTAGTCTAGCAAGAATAGACTACCAAAAACAGACTGATGATTCACAATATGGAACACCGACTTTCTTTGTTGATGGAATGAAAACAGCTGAAGGTTATGATTCTTGGAATGATGTGCAGAAGCGTATTTTATCCCAAGAAAATTTGCGTGGAACTCCAGAAGAAATGGCTTTGATTCTTACAGGACAAGATGTTGAACTACCTACTCCTGAATATGGACAAATCACGCTAATGGTTCTCGAGCATGAAAAACAAGTTCCTGAAGGAGTAGATAACCCTGGCCAAGAAACTCGTGATCGTGTATTGATTGGAATGAAGATTATCGATTCATCAGGTAATATTTCCGAATTCGGTAACCTAGAATTGCCTGAATCATGGTCACTGGTTATGATTCACGAGCCATCTGAAGGTGGGGTGCCGTATGGTGTAGTAGAGATTTCAAATTTAGAATTCGATGATAATATCGACGAAAATTTGCTTGAGATTGTTGCATTTTGTATCCTTTTGGGTGGAATTTTAGTATTTATTCCGGTAAATAATTCCCTAAATACGGAAGAAGAATGAAAATATGGTGCAACAATTGCTCCCAAATTAGCAAAATTTTGTAATTTTATGGTAAAATATGCACAAAACGACCAAACCTTTGATAAGGTTGAAGTTTAATGTATTATCATGGAACCAACACACGATGCTTCTGAGGATTGGGAAAACAAGAGTGTTAGATCTTGGATGGTAGAATATACCGTCGAAGTTGGAGGGGAGGTTAACCGCCACCTCACAATGATTAGTGCTAGTGACATCAGTGATGTTCACCAGCTCCTACTTCGCGAACTGCGAAAGATGTATCACACAAGTGAGAGAGTAGATGTTACTGTTCATCGAATTGAACCTGTAACTACAAACACCGACGCATTGTATTTCGAAGGAATTTACTCCCCTTAATTCGAAGTATATTGAATGACAATGTTTTGGCCATCAGCCAATAATAGATTCTGATATTCTTCACTGACAACACCATCAACAGTCATTTCGATTGTTCCATCACGGTATTCGAAGATACCAGTTTCATCGAAATGCTTGCCCCAGACATCAAAGAAGACTTCAAGCGGAACATCTACCACTTGATGGCCCTCGACATGAATTTTACCAGATGAGTCGTGAGTGTGTGTCATGTGCATTGCTTCAGGGCATGTTTCAGTATAGATTCCTGAATTTTCAGGAATCTCATATTCCTCACCATCGATTACTATTGTGAGATATGGATGGAAATGCATAGCTACGTCATGTGTAGTCAAGCACTCTTCACCCAATGGATGCATTTCATCAGCAGTATTGACCAAAGGTGATTCGGATGTATTCTTATCGTCGATGAGGTTAATCATTCCCTCGTATTCCAACAATCCGATAAGTGAAACCAAACAAACGATGGTGAAAATTTTCCACCAATCGTTCTCTTCCAGGCTCATTCCTCCTCAGAGGCTTGCTTTGGTGCGACATATCCGCCACGCTTTCTGCGTTCACGCGCAATCGGATCCACACTTTTGGCACCACTGCTCGCTACATCCCAGTCACTCGAACCAAACATTTTCGACAACCTGAAGAAACCGATAGTAGCTGCAATGTGAGCGATGTGCGCAGTAGTACAGAATTGGCAAATCTTACCAATTTCATATTCTGCATACATCAAGTATAGGATAATTCCAAGCCCCATAATTCCGAAGTTTGTTCCAATCTTCAAATGAGTAAGTACCCAAGATGCTGTAGGCTCTTTTGCCATTGTAATTATCAGCCACATGAATAAAGCAAAGGCCAACATTCCAAGAAGTCCCCAGGGCAAGCCAAGGAAAGGCATAGTGTTCCAGTCGTTATTTCCAATAACACTTGCACAATCACAAATTGTTCCTGCTGTACAGAATGACCCGCCTCCCATCTCCTGAGATTTATTATGCATCCAAAGTGTGTGTGCAGAGACAGTAAATCCACTGAATGTAATCAACAGCATTCCAGCAAAGGTACGTCCTAGTTTAGTTTCAAGTGATTTCCACTTTGAGCGAAGAGCAGGAAAAGCCAGAGATTCTCCCAATGGAGTAAACATTGCCACTCCGAGTGCAAAGATTGCCAAATGAGGCAACAGATTCGAATCAAAACATTCGAGACCGGCTACCATCATTGTTCACCCCATGGAATGTTGTCATTCATCGCATCCCAGACTGTATATCCTGAGGCGGCTTCTGGTGTAGCAAACATAATGATTCCATTAGGTGCGACTAGGAAGTAAGTAGGAGTTCCCAACTTACCCCATGCCTCCTCATAGGAATTGTCTTGCATATCCATATATGGGAAATTGTGGCCGTTATCAGTTCTGAATCCTTCAATCACTTCACGCCCGTAAGATTTCCCTTCAACGCCATCATGCCACAAAGAAATTGATACTGCTAGAAATTCAACGCTAACATTTTCTGGAGTAGTGCGTGGAGGGTTTTCTCCCAACCACTGTCCTTGCATTGCTGGAATATCATCACGGGCTGCCTGTTGGCAATAGCCACAATTAGTATCCATGAATTCAATCATAAACCAAGTGCCCCCTTCGCCTTCAGACCACAAAGGATTGAGATGGTCTTGCAAATTGTAGTCTGTCCAAGCGCCTCCATCATAAATTTGGCCTTCCAATTCAGGTACTCTGTCGCCAACTCCCGCGCCTGTGTAAATAGGACTCGTCGTAAGTGCGATGTAAGTGAATGCAGTGATAAAAATCACTGAAATCATCAGTAAGCCATCTGAACGTGCTCCCGCTTCATCCGAAATGTTTCTTCTAATCATATTCTCAACCCATTATCTCCTTGATGAGGACTCTCGCGGTGTGCGCCACCGCATCCTCACTATCATAGTTGACCTTGAAACCTAAATCTTTGAGCCGATTTATTGCAAGCATCGCTTTAGGGATATCTCCTGCCCAACCACGGTCACCTCCAGTATATTCGATACTAGCATCGACACAGCCAGTTTCTTTAACCACAATTGCTGCGATATTTCTAACACTGCATGTATCACTGGAACCCAAGTTATACAGATTTATCCTATCGTTTGTATTATCGATCACGTGTAAAATAGCATCCACGCAATCACCAACTTCCATGTAGGATTTTTCTTGCAAACCGTTTCCTAGAACTTCCAAGCGATTTGGATCTGCTTTCAATTTGTGAATGAAATCAAAAATCACACCGTGCGTTCCTCTCTCACCGATAATGTTTGCAAAGCGGAAAATCCAAGCTTGAAGGCCAAATGTGCCTACCCACGAACCGATAAGTCCCTCACCTGCTTGCTTGGATGCACCGTACAAAGAAATTGGTAAGCATGGGCCATGGTTTTCAGGAGTTGGCATTGGAGCATCTTCTCCATATACGACTGATGATGAGGCAAAAGCGATTTTTCCGACATTTGCTAAGCGCATTGATTCAAGGACGTTGTAAGTTGCAATCGTGCCCTCTTTTAGATCGGTATCGGTAATTCTTGTGCCTAAACGAATATCTGGGTTTGCAGCGAGGTGATATACCATATCGATGCCATTCATCAATGGCTTGAGTGATTCCAAATCTTTGAGGTCGATATTGTGAAATGCAACGGCTCCACTATCGATATGACTTTGAACAAATTCAAGCACTCCAGATGATAAGTTGTCGACGATTACAACCTCTTCTCCACGGGCAACTAATCGGTCAACTAAGTGTGAACCGATGAAGCCTGCGCCCCCTGTAACTAGTGCTCGCATGCACAGGCGTCAACATTCATTCGTTTTAATCCTCAGTATCAGCGTCTAAGTTTACTTTCAGGCCACCTCTCTAGCAAAACAACATGGTCCTTTGCCGATACAGTGAAGTTTGTTGTGAGGGGAACGGCACAACGTTAACCAAAAAGTTCCAGGAGTTGAAAAAAATGCCAAAAGCAGAAAAAAACACAGAGCCCGATTATGAACAAAACGCAAACAGCACACTTGTTGGATTCGTCAGAAAATCCAATGCTGGCCGAGCTGTGAAACTATCGATAAACACAAGTTCCTTCCAGGATTGTGCAACATATATCACCAGTGATGGACAAACATACGTCCAATTGGTAATCAGTTTGAATGCGCTAACAGGAATTCTTGATGGCTCTCGTGCAGTCACATCGATCAATCACCTCATCGATTGAGGCTGATTATATTGCCAGTCCGCTCTTTTCGAAGGGCGGGCTGGCACCCCATAATGCAATTTAAGCAGTGAAATGGAGCCGAATCACATATATTGGACCCGGAAACGGGTAACATCATGGAGGAGACCTCTGAGAAGCCTTTGCGAATCATCGCAGGTCTCCCTATGTATAACGAAGAAGAAACCATTGGTACCGTAATTACCAATGTTCTCGAATATGTTGACCAAGTGATTTGTGTCGATGATGGTTCATCAGACTCTAGCGCAAGAATCGCAGAATCATGTGGTGCTATAGTTCATCGTCACAGAGTTAACCGAGGCTATGGTGGTGCATTGAAGTCACTATTTGCCAAGGCGAGAGAATTGGAAGCCGATTGTCTAGTAGTATTGGATAGTGATGGTCAGCATGAGCCAAGTGACATTCCAAAATTGCTTGAGCCAATTCTTTTTGAAAATGCAGATTTCGTAATTGGAAGCAGATTCGTTGAGGGAGGGGGTAGCGAAGATATGCCGTCATACAGGCGACTGGGCATCAAAGTCATTACCGCTGCTTCTAATCTTTCCAGTGATCTAGGAATTCAGGACACTCAATCGGGATTCAGAGCATTTTCCAAGTTAGCAATTGAAAGGTTGCGATTCGATTCAGAAGGCATGGAATTGTCTCTCGAAATGCTCGAGGACGCTCACGAGAAGAACTTGAAAATCAAGGAAGTCCCTACTCTCATTCGCTATGATGTACCCAAGGGTAGCAATTTCACCGCACTATCCCATGGATTCACAGTACTTGCTTGGGCTATGCTTTCACTATCTCAGAAAAAGCCGTTGCTAGTACTAGGCTTGCCTGGATTTGGATTATTTGCTGCAGGTGCCGCTATGGGACTTAGCACAGTCAATGGGATTTCAGACTCTGTAGATGGCATGGTAGGACCAGGTCTGACTGCAATATGGATTGGTGTTCTTGGCCTTGCAATGATGGCTACAGGTTTAGTATTACAATCTGCGCGTAATTTCTTGCGCCATTTACTGATTAAGGAATTCGGTTTGGCTTGATTTCAAGTTTTGATAGCATAGCCTTCATGGGTTAAGTGCACACCCCGACTACCATGGGGGAGGCTAAGGAGCGTTTTGCTGAGTACTCCCAACTTGCTCGGGACAAAGCTGAAGCAGGACTAGATAGTGCATATTCACAAATCCTTGCTCAACCAAAAACCACATTCATTTTGTTAGCCATCTTCTCCATATGGTTAGGTAATATTGGGACCAATTTCCAAGACCAAATTGTCGACGATGTCGAGGTATTCCTTCCCGAAGGTGCGGAATCAACAGATTTGCTACTAGAAGTAAGAGAAGAATGGTCAACCGATGTCGCATTCATTTACATCAAAACCCCGAACGCAGAAGACCCTGAACTCTTTGGAGAAGGGTACAATATAACAAGCCAAGCAATTTTGCACGAAATTTCTTGGATAGAAGGCGATGATGAATGGCGTGCTCCGGGAATAAAGCAAAACGGCCTGGATTGGGACAAAGAGGACCATGGCAAAAACGACGGAGTTCTTTGGATAATCTCAATTGCTCAAATCATCAAAGAAATCAATTCGAGTGATGGTCGGTTTAACCGAGCAATGTGTGAGAACCCTGGTGAAAGGTTAACGGCTGAACTAATCGATTGTGGCCCATCTGGACAAGTTCCAGTTCTAAGCGGAGGACTGTATGCCATACCTGACGAGCAGGAAAGAATTGATGAAATCGTAAATCAATCAAACGGCTCTTTGGATGCCTTGGCAAAGGATACCAATGGAGATGGTATATGGGATACGACCGCAGTCTTGGTTGGAATGATTTCTTCAAATCAAATAAATCAGACCGGAGTGTGGGGTGATTACAAAGAATTCTTCGCTCATATCGATTCTGTAATCGATGAGGAGAACAGGCCACAAAAATACAGTGGGAACCAACTGAATATGACCCAAACGGGGCTATCTAAAATCCTAGAAGATGTCTCTGATGCGATATACTTGGATTTACTTAACATGATGCCTATTTCTCTATTCCTAACCGTATTGATAATCACCCTACTACACCGCTCATGGAAAGTTGTGATCATCTCGGGAACACCAATCGTGATGGCACTTGCTGTTACTTTTGGAGCTACAGTATTGTTCAAGATGACGCTCACTCCTATGATTATCGCTACATTCCCTATTCTGATAGGTCTGGGTGTCGATTATGCTCTGCATATGGTAAATCGTATAGAAGAAGTCCGGCGTAAACGAATAGATGCTGCAGTCGAAGAAAATGAACGGCGTAGAAGAAAGGGGCAAGTTCCCCTCGAAGTCCCAGATATGTGGGACCCGGATTTCTATCGTTCATGTGTAATGGAGATGTCAAGGACCACAGGTGTTGCGGTTTTGGTTTCAGCGGTTACAACAATCATTGGTTTCTCAGTTCTAATCCTACCAAATATTGTCTCAATTATTCCAATTAGGTCCGTTGGGATGACACTTGTTGCAGGAATTATGGCGACTTTGGTTTTCTCGATGATTTTGGTTCCAGTTCTAACTTGGCTTCTGAGATTCAATAAACGAACTAATCCCCCAATGTGGGGCTCAATTTCAAAGTTTCCTGTGAAGAATTACATGGTAGTCATTCTAATTGCAGGGGCAATAACATTTGCTGGATTAAGCAACCTTGATGAATTGGACAAACCGATTACCGGTTCAGACCAAACCCCTGACAATATTCCATCAATGGAGGCGATGGTAGAATACTCGAGTACCTTCTCAGGAGGGCAGACCTCGCTGTTCATTTTTGATGCGTCACAGCATGTAAATGATCAAGAAATGAAAATACGGTCATTAGAGGTTCTAGATGCAATGGATGCACTTGAAAACAAAATTTCTGAAGTTCCCTACACCAATACCACCAGTATCATCACATTCCTTGAAGCAGTTCCAGTGACCTTGGTTGAGCCAACAACAGGAATCGGATTGTATGACGGCACTTTGTGGGGATTATTGCATGAAGAATGCTGGGAATCGAATAGTGCTGATTGTGCAGCATGGATTCTCTTAGACGCAACATCCCCAGATGGCAAGGGACGAGAGCACCTTCGCAAAGACATGGTGAATGTAGCCTATGACACATTGTCAAAAGAAGTGCAATGGATGCTCACCAATGAGGCTGGCAGTAAAGCATTGGTCTATGTTACTCAACCATACATGAACTTGGATAATGCAAGTTTGCTCCGAGACGACATTGATGTCATGCTAGGAGAACCAATGGAAGAACCCGGGATAAGAGTCTCACCACTAACAGGAGGGCTTCCCGTCAGCCTTGATATCAACGAAGGTATTCACGATACTCAAAGTTACACCACATTACTTACCTTACTGATTCTAACAATCGTGTTGTGCATCGTATTCAGATCTGTGAGAATTGGAATTCTCACTATGATTCCAGTTGCGACAATTATCATCTGGCAACCATTACTGATGAGTTCGGGTGATGTGAATGTCAATATTTTCACTGCCATGATTGGTACAATCGTATTCGGTATTGGAGTGGATGATGCAATTCACGTGATGCATAGAATCCAAGAAGAAGGTGAGACTGCAGTTGGAATGTCCCATGCCGTTGAAAAAACTGGGCAAACCATCTTTGAGACAACTGCAACGACGGTTGCTGGACTTGGTGCAGGATTCTTCGTGGCCTTCCCAGGTTTGGTAAATTTCTTTATTCTAATGATGTTGCTAATCGGGTTTGCTTTCCTAACGAGTGTATTCTTGCTACCAGCTTGTATAACTGCAGAACACGTCATACGGCGACGAATAAAAGGCGAAGCAAGTTTCATTGATTTTGGCGAGGGAGTCGTCTTGACAGATGAAAATATGAAACCTGTTGATGCAATCCTAGAATAATGGCGGGTCAAACTTTATGTTGAATCGCTGAAATTTACAAGTGTGAAAGATTTCTTCAGTAACATCGATTTTGAAAGTAACAAAACATATCTAAAAATTGTAGCATTCATTCTTGTGGCAAATATCATAGGCACCAATATTTTCATTCCACATTATTTTACGTTTGAATTTGCATGGCGAATATGGACCTGGAGCCTAATTGCAGACTTAGTATTCATTATCACAATGTCTGCATCTCTACTCATCCCACTCGAATTACACTCACGAAGCAACTTCGTAGGAAAAACTCCAATTTTTGGTCTTTTGTCGGGAGTAATGGTCTATTTGGGATATATGCTTAGTTGGTTTTTTGTATGTTCATTATCTGATGAATGGAGTATGGCCGACTATGAATGGGTGTTTCACGGCTACTGGGGAGCCATCGCTTGCATGCTATTATCAATGTCAATTATGAGCATGAATCAAAGTTCTAAAGGATATGGGGTAATGGCCTATGAGTGTCCAGAATGTGAATATGAAATTATTGTTGCACCACATTTCAGTGGAGAGACACATTGTTCCAATTGTAGCCAATTGGTACTAATATAATGGAGAATGCAGGGAGTAAGCCCCTTTCTGTTCCCTTGCGGTGACTGCATTCAACTTAGCATCCTACCTGTCCCTAAGCGTGCCACGTTAACGGGACTGTTTGGACTTGCTCCAGCGGGGTTGCTCGTCTCATCGACATTGTGGCAATCTCTTCCTTCCGGATTCATCGTACACACCACACATCGTTCGTTTCTGCACCATTGACCGACCCATTTCTGTTTCTCGACTTGTGTCGACCGCTCGCACTATGGAGAGGGGACTTTCCTCAGACTCGAAGTCTGTCAGCAGTCCTCCTGCATCCTCCATCATGCCGTGGAGGCCATTCACATTTCAAACCTTGTAAGCGTCAAACGAATTCGCTTTCCTTGAATTCTTGCTTTCTTGGCTTCTTTCCAGACATCACGAGGTAACCAAGTAATCCAATCATTAGGAAGGTAATTACTGCAAATCCAGTAAGCATTGCACTACTTGCACCATCTAGACCCTCGATGACATATGTTGAATCGCCACTTTCAACTTGGATGGGGTTTGTTCTCTCAAACATACCATCTGGAGTAGATACCTCTATCCATGCGGCACCATCATGTTTGGGCACCCATTTTGTTTCGAATGATATTGAAGATGATGCAGGAACTTCAATGTTCACTATATCGATAAGACGACGCTTGTCTCCATCCTCAATAACTTCAACTCTAACACTGGTCAGTCCGTCAACTTGACCATCGTTGTGTAGTGTTATGTTTACCCAAATTGTGTCCCCAGTTGCAGGATATTCATTGGGGACGACAATTTCATCCGCCTCAATACGTAAATCTGCATCACGGCTTGCTAATTGCAAAATTGCAAGTGGAGATGTGCGACTATTGAAAGAAGACTCGATTTGTTGACCTGCCAAATCTTGTCCTTCTACCCAGACCCATAGATCCCAAGAATTCTGCCTACTAACTTCTGGAATGATGGAATCTATGTCAAGGGTTGCCGATAATGGAATTGAATATCCAGCACCCGTTCCAGCAATCAAATCCATAGTTACATTGCCCCCAAGTAGTGCTAATTCAGGTATTGCCATACCATGTGGAACTATCAACCAATACATACGTAATGAATCTAGATCTAAGCCTTCAGTCTCATTTACCATTATCTCGAACCCTAAGTCCTTCCAATCTCTCTCTTGAACCAAATCTAGTGGGTCTGGCGAAAGGAATTGAACCACTCTCGGTTTGTTTCCATCGACTACCATCCACGCAACAACTTGGCTGGAATCGGTGCGGTCGATTGCCCCCGCAGGCAGATTAATCAAATCCAAAGTGATTGGATGAATTCCAGTTGCATTTGGTGCAATAAGTTGCAAATCTACAACTCCATTTTCTGAAAGACCATATTGCTCTATTCCATCAATCGACGCAGATACATCAACAATTGTATCGACTAATTGACCACCTCGTGTCCAAACGATGTCCGCTGAAAGAGTGTTGATTTGTCCAGGAGCAACGAAAGCCGAAGATTGTGTGAACCCAGCAGTCGCCAAATCAATTTCCATTTCACTGGAATAGCGCCATGTTGAGTCTAACTCGCTGCGATGGGATTGTCCTGCATCATCGCTAGCAGTAATCTGGATATTACGCTCTAAAGAGGAGTCGGGATTGAAGTCCCAACTAAATGAGATAACAACTTCAAGAGTAAACATTGCATCGAAGTGGTGAGCATCGCCAATAATGAAACAGTCTTGAATAATAATTGAAGGAATTGATGATGTGCAACCGCTTTGAGAATTCCACTCAATAACCAAATTTTCACTTGAGTCTGAAGACAAGTCTATGGAAACAGTCTCAATGTCTCCATATCCATTCACGTCTTGAATTGGAATTTGCAAGCTATAATTTTGACCGGGGTGCAACCAATTATCCTCATGGGTCCAACCCAATCCATCTTCCATGATTATTGGTGCTCCGTCAGGACCAAAGCGGATTATGAATAGTGGGTCTTCTTCCGTTCCTGCATCAGGTAATGAGTGACCTGCAGGGTCAAAGACCTCTAACCAACCCGACATTGTGTCACCAATATTTGCCCCACTAACATCGAATACTGTGGAATAAATTCCTTGGAAACCATTTAGATTTGCAGGCTGATCGAGTGAGATTGTTTGCTCTCCCTGCCATGACGTCTCCACATGTAACAACGAATGGCGAGGTAGAATTGGTCGGTCGCCAATCTCAAATGTTAATTCCAAAGGAACTTGGTTGCTCCTATGATCTAATGGCGCTACATTAGTCGAAATCAAAATAGGAGCCAAATCATCCATCAAGAATGTGGCATTCTTAGGAACATTCCAGTTGACGTTTTGGCCATACAATCCACTTACACCGACTTGTAGATCAATCTGTGAAGCCAAAACATTTGGAGTGAACATCAAAGTTGCAACTCCATCAGTCAAAATTTGAGTTGTATCACTTAGAACCCCATCTACATACAATGCTACATTGAAGGAGGATGAGCGAGGCGAATCATCTAGATCTTCGAATGCCAATTCAACATTAACAATTCCGGGGTTTGCAGGGTCGAAGTATAGTGCATCCCAAGTTGATTCTGCACCGTTCACGAACGAAAGATGCCAATCGATAACATCCACATCCTGTTCAACACCCATTGACCAACCAGAACCAAATCTAATCTGTGCTGGTTGTGATGCTGGTCCATTCATATCGATTGAACTTGAAGCGATTAAAGCCTCTTCGTCAGGCCAAATTGAAGAAATTTGGATTCTATGGAAAAATTCAACCTTTGAATTGGTGAAAACATGTGAGAATTTGTCTATGATTATTCCTTGATCCGCAGTGCAAGTATTGGTAATTACTGAACAATGTAGGGAACGTGTCCATTCACTTCCTCCTAGCGTAAATACAGATGCCCATCCTTCGCTAGCAAACTGGGCTGCTGCATTTGAAATTCCGATGGTGGATAAATCAAAACTGCTATTGAATTCATACCAATCATTTCCGGCAACAAGAGTATCGGTTTGATTGGCCATAGTCATTTCAATTGGGTTTGGAGAACCAAGAGTTTGCAAACCGTAATCCCAAATCAACAAACGGCCAGGATTTGTCATCACAACAGGAATTGGAACTTCTTTCACTCCATTGTTTGCAGATGTTTGCGACAATTGTGAATTTATTGCAGCGATTATTGGAAGAGCCGCATCGCCATCAATATGTGCATCATATCGGTAAGGAATAGACAGGCCTGAAACTAACAAATCTCCTCCCGAATTCGAAGATACAGAAATATCAATCTTGTGTGCATCCAAATCCTCAACAATGTTCATCTCAGGTGTTCTTGAATCCATTTCCGTGACTAAATCTTGCATTTGGCTATCGCTAAGAGTAATCTTTGCAGAATTGAAAACAAAGCCCAATGATTCAGTAAACAGGTGGTTCCCTCCTATGGAAAATGAAACCTCAACGCTATCTAGCGGCGCATTCATTGGTGTGAACGACAGCATCATATTTCCTGTTGATTCATAGGAAGGATCGGATAAACCAGTTCGGATTGGATAATACAATGAGGTCACATCGTTTCCACCTGAAGCGATTGATAATTCATCACTTCTCTCTCCACTGTCAAACAGGTCCTGTAGACCCCAGCCCCCAATCATCTCATTTGAGAATGACCACTCGCTAACTCCGTCCAACCCTACATCGATTCGGGCATCAAGCGGTGAAGATTGGCGATGTAAATCAACGTGCACTGAATCTATAGAATATGAGCCGCTTCCACTCCATCGTAAATTAAGAGTAGTACTGGGATGATCCATTTGCAATTTCCCATCAGAAGGAATTGCATTCCATCCTGAAGAGCATAAACTAGATTCTGTAAAGCATGCCTCGAAATTTCCATTACCGCTACCAGCCCAAGATAATTCTAATGCACTGAAAGGATGAGTCAATCTCCATTCAGGTGAGTATAGCATTCCATTACCGGAAACCTGACCATTGCTGTGTGAAGAAAATCCTGTCCATCCACTTGTGGTAGGATTATTTGTGAATGGCTCAATAATTCCACCTCCTAATTTGATTGAATGAATAATTGGAGAGTCGCTTGTTGATTCCATCTGAATCTTCAATTGCACCATCGGGTGTTTCTTCACATCAATAATTGACAAATCCACCTGTAGATCTTCTAAGTCCGTGAATCCAGGGATTGCGGAACCATCGGCCGCATCAATTAAGCTCCAACGCATTATAGAGCCTTGAGGAATCGTGGCATCTATCGCCATCAAACCATGTTGCATATTCATCATTCCCGCTGCACCTGGTCCAAATGCTTGGCTAGTCCAATTTGCAGAACCTGTGCCAGTATTTCCTCTCGGCTCAATTAGAACATCATCAATATTCCAGCCAGTATAAGTCACTGAACTATCTGTCGTACCTAAGCCAAATCGAACTTGGAAAGCAGAATTACCTGATATGTGGTTGCTAATATCATAACTTACCTGAGTGTAAGAGCCATCATTGGTTGAACCGTAAGGATTTGAATATAGATTTGTCCAGCCGCCACTATTAGTTTTCACAGAAACATAAGCGTGGTCATATGATGCAGATTCAACTCCCAATCGTTTCCAGAATTTCAAATCCCAAGTTCCTGTGCATGAAGAACAATCGATTGTTGGAGATGTTGCCCAGTAAGGCCCACCCATGTAATTTGGGTAGTTACCATTGTATGTGTAAATCGCAGAAGTTCCAGAATGAACACCATTCGTTGAACCTAATGTTGAATCATACCCATGTGCCCAACCACCTTGCGAATTCAGGGTCCAACCTTGAACAGAACCTTCGAAATCCCATTCATGGGACATTGGTAAAATCCTCAGACCAGTCAAATTGTAATCGATACCATCCATGGAATCTCCATTCATCCAGTCGCCCTTGTCATCGAAAGTAACAACATCGTCGATAGGCCATGGCTGTTCGAACACCTTCACATCAAAATCTGTGACTATCTCACCATCAGGAACTTCTACAGTGAATTGATCTGACATTCCATTCGGACCCAATCCGATAACCACATCAACTTGTCTATTTGGATTAGCATTCACCATTGGCAAACAGGACATTGCACAGAACATTAGCACAAGGGAAAGTGCCAATCTCTGACTCGCCATGCCTACGGCATGAACTCAAAGCACTTCAGACATTCGCCTTCACATTACTTATTGACTTCTGACTTCTGGACCAAACATGGCAGATGTAGAGTCACTGAAGCGTCAGGCTGGAATTGAGGCTTGTAAATTTGTCAAAACAGGAATGAAAGTCGGCCTTGGGACTGGCTCAACTGTCAAACATACAGTGATTGAGCTTGGAAGAAGAATGGCTGAAGAAGGACTTGAGATTGTCGGAGTGCCCACTAGCCTTGCAACAGAAAAATTAGCTACCGAAGTAGGAATTCCATTAGTTGAATTATCAAAGATTGATGGCTTGGATATCGTGATTGATGGTGCAGATGAATATGACCCTGCCTTCCAATTAATCAAAGGCGGAGGTGCCGCATTATTGCGAGAAAAAATTGTGGCCCAAGAAAGTTCAGCCATGGTAGTAGTAGCGGATGATAGGAAAAGAGTGGCAACTCTTGGAGCATTTCCTTTACCAATCGAAGTAACTCCCTTTTCACACGAAGCAACAGTTAGAGCATTGAGCAGATTACTGGATTGCAGAGTAAACATCAGAATGGCAGGAGATGGGCCAGTATTCACAGATAACGGAAACATGATTGCTGATGCTCACACAGGACCTTCAATTAGCAACCCCATCACAACGGAATCTGAAATTCTTCAAATCGCAGGAGTAGTACAAGTTGGTTTATTCAACAATATGTGTGATGCTGTTGTATTAGCAGGAGCAAATGGAATTGAGACAATAATCAATCCAAACGGCAGATTAGAAAATTGATTTTGGCGGGCCTGACGGAGGCTGAGTATTGTGTAGCAATACGAATGCCAAGTTAGGCATTTTGAATTCTTTTAGCGGGCCTGACGGGGTTCGAACCCGCGGCCGATGGATTAAGAGTCCATCGCTCTACCTGACTAAGCTACAGGCCCAGCCTGCCCTCCAGCAAGTCGTATTTAATCTAATCCGATTCAATTGAGCAGCTAACAAATATTCTTTGTCGTTACTTGACAATAGTGGTGCCGCTATCGCCTCTCAATGCCTTGATTGCATCGCCTGGCTGACAAAGAACTGACTTGAAATCATCAATTTGTTCTGCAGCCTTAATCAAGGATGCAACTTTGGGACCCATTGAACCCACAGGAAATTCACCATTCTCAAGATACATTTTGGCTTGCTCTATTGTCAACTCGGAATGTATTTTTTCATCTTCACTCCCAAATCCAGTTCTTATTGCATCAATGGCAGTTGAAATAATCAATGCATCAACATTCATTTCAATGGATAAAAGCGCACTCAAATGATCTTTGTCTATGACTGCAGGCACTCCAATATAATGTCCATCCTTTTCGATAACTGGAATGCCACCCCCTCCGCAACAAATTACAATAGCATTTTTTGCGATAAGCGATTGAATAACATGAAGGTCGAGAATTTTCTTCGGCCTAGGAGATGCAACCACCCTACGCGGCCCATTGATGGTCTCGGCTATATCCCAATCCTCTGTCATCATCTGCATATCTGACAAAATTGGACCTACTGGCTTAGTGGGAAATTCAAATCCAGAATCTCCTGATTCAACTTCCACTCGGGTAAGAATTACTGCAGTTGCTTCAGGTCGATTTCTTCGACGTAAAATTGAGTCCAAATTTATTGAGATAGAATGTCCAATGATTCCTTGAGTTGCGGCAACCCAATCATCCATAGGTTGAGATGCATCTAAAGACATTAAATGGCCTACTTGAGGGCCATTTCCATGAGTAAGAATTACCCTCCAACCTGCCTCTAGTAGGTCGATGACATCGCTCATTACTTTTGCAAGAACCAATGCGGATTCTTCCTCCCCCCTACCTGTGGGGGACGATAGCGCATTACCGCCAATTGCATAGACGACCGTTCGAACCACATTATTGGATTGAACCCGCTCATGTTTCATGCTTTCCCAATATCGAGTCAATTAGCAGTTATTTTGCTTACAAATCGATAGATGCCGAGTTTTGGAGGTGAAAACATGAAATCCTAATTCTTCAAGCCACATACATGGTCGGAGAAATATCGCCGGATGGAAAATTTGTTTGGAATGGAACTGAATGGTTGCCACGGGAGGATGACGCACCCGTAGAAGAGAATGTTATTGAAAGCACAAAGAATGTTTTCGAAATGGGTGGACAAGAACTTGAAGGAGACATTGGTTGGGAACCTGTTACAGAAAAATCTGATGAAGGCGGCAAGGGTAAATTAATCGCAATGAGTGTCGTTGGGTTGCTAATCCTTTCTGTACTAAGTTGGGTAATGTATGCATTCGTAATCGACCCAATGTTATTCCCGGACCCTTATTCAAAGACCAAATTTGTCTCTGTTGTTGGAGATCAACCAACTATCGATGAGGTGATTTCTGGTGACTCTGGACCATGGAACTGCCATGTCGAAATGGAAATGGAAGAAGAGGGTATGGCGATACGCACTAATTTCGATATGTATGCTTCTAAAGATGCGGCTAGATCATATTCAAAATTAAGTGCCGGAATCTTTGGTTCGATGTCTAAAGATATATGGATAGATGAAAACCATATTGCATGGAAAAGTGATGACCAAGAAACAGTAGAAAAGGGAATAATTGCTATTTCAAGTTTAGATTCCAGTCCTGCAGATGAAATTCTTAGCAATTCTTCGGGACCAGTTGAATTGTGTTTCATTCACCATGCAATTGTAGAGAGCATGGATGCTGACCCCTCTCAAAAATTCACTTCTGACAAAGAAAGATTCCCGGATGAAGACGGAGTAAGAGCTGTAAAGGTAGAAACGAAGATGGTGCTCGATGAAGAAGATGGAGAGATGAATATCGCAGTTTATTTCGATGGTGATGATAACCTATTGGGCACAAAAATTTACAATTCTAGCTTTGATTGCTTAGTGACAATCGATTACAAGTCCTTCTCTAAACCAGGTTGGGTAACTTCCGCTGATTCTGAGACTCCGATGTTATTGAGTGTAGATTACAACAACATATGGAGTGCACAGCACAATGCATTGGTAAATACACAATTCAATGCTACTTACCTGATGGATGATGCTAAAGTTGTAATTTATGAAGCAGATTGGGATGACGATGGAAACTCGATTCACACCATTAGTTACGAAGTTACCATACAAGATGCAATGGATGAAGGTGCATTGATTCAACCAACAAATTGGAATAATGACCCAGTAAATTGTACCTTGAATTACACTGACACAGATGCAGATGGGATGATTTCCTCAGGAGATATTGTTTCTGTTGATTGTGAAGAAGATGTACTAAATGGATATCAACTCGGATTGGCGAATGCAAATGGGGTTGCAGAGACTGTCAACATGGACATGCCTTGGTTACCTTCAATATTCACAATTATTGCACTACTTGGTGCTGCTATGTTGGTATCTCGAAGAGACTAATTCGATAGCAATTCAAGCGAGGCATTCAAGCACAATGCCTTGCACGCAAGAACATGGCGAAGGAGTTCTGGATTGGAGATGTCCAGGCTGGTGCACATGATGGTGCTGAAGTCGAGTTGAAAGGTTGGATTAAAAGAACCCGTGGCTCAAACAAGATTCGTTTCGTTGTACTGAGGGACTCAACAGGTACAATTCAATGCGTTGCGAAGCGCGATGCAATAGGTGATGATGCGTTTGAATCTTTGAAAGGAGCATTGATTGAAGCCTCTCTGATTCTAAAGGGAGTAGTCAATGTCGATGAGCGAGCACCGGGAGGACACGAATTGATCGTTACAAACGCACAAGTTGTAGGTGCCGTACGTCCTGAAACACCATTCCCCATTACCGAATCCGCTATGGAAGCCGCTGATGGTGGTGAGACCGAATTCCTACTGGACAACCGTCACCTGTACCTTAGAACAGGTCGAATGACTGACATGCTGAAAATTCGCTCAAGTGTTTTTGGAGCGATTCATTCCTATTTCCGAGACAAAGATTTCACAGAATATCAAGCACCAAACTTCGTAGCAGGTGCAGTTGAAGGAGGTTCTACTCTATTCGAAGTACCATACTTCGGACGTAAAGCATACCTGACTCAATCTTGGCAACTTTATGCTGAAGCAGCAATGCCTGCATTGGAAAGATTGTACACAATCGCACCATCATTCCGTGCAGAAAAAAGTAGAACTCGCAGACATTTAACCGAATTCTGGCATGCTGAAATGGAAGTTGCATGGGCATCAAATGCTGAGATAATGTCGCATGGCGAAGGTTTGGTCAGGCACATTGCTAGAACAATATTGGACGAGAGAGAGACGGAATTGAATAGCATCGATAGGAATCTCGAGTTACTCGCTAGATATGCTGACAATCCGTACCCAAGGATGCGTTATGACGAGGCGGTAGAAACACTGCAAGGCATGGGGGTCGAAATCGAGTGGGGACAAGATTTGGATTACTCCAAGGAGAAAGTTCTGACTCAGGATTTCGAAGTACCTCACTTCCTAACTCATTATCCAAAAATTGCAAAGCCATTCTACCATCGAGTTGACCCTGACGATGACAATTATGTTCTATGCCACGACTTACTTGCACCTGAAGGGTATGGAGAAATCATCGGCGGAGGAGAGAGAACTTGGTCTGAAGAGGAAATTCTTGCACGCATTGACGAAGAAGGTGTGCCAAGGGAGCCCTACCAATTCTACATTGATACCCGCACCTACGGTGGTGTTCCACACGGTGGTTTCGGCTTAGGAGTGGACAGAGTTTGCTCATGGCTTTCTGGTGCAGACCACATTAGAGAAGTGATTCCTTTCCCAAGAGATTCACGAAGAGTTACTCCTTGATTTGCTTCTTTATTGCATCGAGTACATCGAGTAAATTACGACCTCTAATGGTTTTCTTTGCTACTGCCACTGGCTTTTCATCCCATGGATTGAAGCAAATCGATAGTTCACTTTCTTCGAACATCCCGATGTCACCAGCACTATCGCCAATTGAAATTGTCCTCTCTTTTGGTATTCCCAACCGCCTCTGTAGCATCTTTACAATCGAACCCTTTCCATTCATTTGCACTTGATATCTACCAAAATCATCTATTGAACCATCTAATCGTTCAAGCCAGCCATTTGTGAAAACATGAAATTTAGTGTCACATCCACGGTGACGGTTTATTCCCCCCCAACGTCTTCTCCAAGGTTCTTCACTGGGGAACATACAAGCGATATCGATTGCTGTTTCTTGCATTCCGCCGCTGATTATAGCAACTTCATGGCCTTCATCAACAATCCACTGTAAACATTCTTTCATTCCTTGCATCAAGGGCGTTCCTTCACATAATTCACGCATTTTTTCATCGTCAATTTTTGGATAAGCCATTTTGATCATAGCCAAATCCATCTTTAGCCAATCCCATTCATCCAATTTTCCTTGATTGTATAGATTGAAAGCTTCCTCGTTGGATATTGCGAGACGGTCATAGACGAATTGCCAAGTGGACATATGGTCAACCAAGACCCTGTCCATGTCGAAACAAATCAAGTGCTTCATAACAAGACCTCACTGATCTTTTGGCCAATGACTGTACTGAGACTGAATTTGCTTGACCTGCTTACCCATAATGTAAAGGATTAGCCCCACCATCATCGCGAATAAACCCATTAGAGTTACAGCGATTACAGCAAGCCCCACTCCTACACTAGTTTGATTCCATTCCTCGAAATTATCCAATACATTCCCAGATAATTTGTATCCTACGAAAAAGAGTACTACTCCTGGAATTCCAAAGAGTAGTAGTGGATGCCTCGATTCCAACATCCAATAGAATAATTGAGCAAATCTAGATGCGGTAGTCAAAGATTCGCGCTGTTGGACCTTTGGTGTTGGTTTAGAATGAAGTACACGAACCCGTAATTTTTCATTTAATTCCAAAGGAGTGTCGTTAACATCTGAATTTGAGAGAGCATGAAGCCCAGAGATTGAAGTTGCTAAGTGAGCAACTTCTGCATTTGAATAAACGATTTCTTGTGGGTTTGTATTGGTGTTTTCATCACTAATGAAGGACATATGTACGTCCCAGTTTTCTTTTGCACGATTTACAAGAAGGGGCATATCTCTCAGTTTGAAACGATTTGTAATGTGAATAAGAAGAGTATATTCTGCAGGGTCATCCTCTTGCAATAATTTACACAGTGTTGGCACCAAAATGTCACTATCATGATTCATTACACGGCAATCGACTTTGCCAGCCATCTTTACTGTGTCATCACTACTTCCTAAATCGAGCAATACAACCTCATCACTCAACTCTCTTGCACGGACTACAAGTGAGACCAATCGCAACTCGAAGTCCTTGCCCATAAGCACGATACGCAAAGACTCCATGTTTCTCCGGTAATCTTCTAAGTCATGAAGTTCATGGAAGATAATACGCAAAAAATGCTATTTCCAGATTCTTTCACGCAGGGCCATGTACGAAGGGATGAGTATTGGTGTAGTCATCCCGGCAAGGAATGAAGCGGAACACCTTCCAAGCGTCCTATCGGGAATACCTTCTTTTGTAGATAAAATAGTGGTGGTTGACGATGGCTCAACCGATGGTACCGGAGACTTGGTTGGCGATGCTGAATTAGTCAGGTTAAGTGGCCATGGAGTTGGTGCTGCAATCGATAGTGGACACCAACATTTACTGAAAATCATCGATGGTGATTTCATTTCTGTAGTGATGGCTGGCGATGGCCAAATGGATCCAAATGATATGGAAGGGTTGATTTCTCCAATTATTTCAGACCAGGCCCACCATGCCAAGGGTGAGCGCCTTGATAGAGCAGGCAAAATGCCACTACACAGAAGAATTGGTACTTTCTTGCTTTCATTATTGACAACACTTGCTTGTGGTCAGACTATTAGAGATGCTCAATGTGGATATACAGCAACAAGTAGCAAAGTGCTTAGGTCATGGGATTGGAACTCTTCATGGAAAGGATATGGGTATCCAAATTGGTGGCTAATGCATCTCTCAGAGAAGGGTTGGCGCATTGCCCACGTACCTGTAAGAGCAATTTATGAGGGGCAAAAAAGTGGAATAAAGTTAGTTACATTTTTGCCCAAAGTTTCTGTAATGCTATTGATAGGATTGCATGTAAGAATTATTCGCAATACACTAAATAATCCGAGCCTAGCATTGATTATTACTTGGGCAACATATTTGATAGGATGGGTTTACAACCCACTCTTGTTTGTAGTTACTCACTTAAGTGACAGAATACATGTTTCATCAATAAGGAAGGATGCAAAATGAGACTCCCGGGCCGATACGCACACGCCAGACACATCTTGATTGGCACCAAGGCTGAAGCCCAAGCAATTCTAAGTGAAATCACCAATGCAAGAAAGCCACTTAAAATGTTTAAAAAAATGGCTCGTGACTATTCAAAGTGTCCTACGTCAGAGAAAAAGGGCGACTTGGGTGAATTTCATGAAAGAGAAATGGATCCTGTTTTTTCTAGACAAGTTTGGGCTCAAGACTTAGAGCAATGTGATTGCTTCATCAAAACCCGTTTTGGTTTTCACTTGATATGGGTTCATTCTCGTGACGATTAATCACTC
>CAZEXE010000009.1:0-43897 GCA_964516645.1 uncultured Candidatus Poseidoniales archaeon | reverse complement strand
ATCCCATACACAAGGGGTCCCGTTGTAGCCGTATACGGCAATGAGGGTAGCGTTCAACATGACCCACTGAGAGCCCATAGATACAGATTCATCATGTACAAGGGTGTTTAGCATAACCCTCGTAATCATAAGTAAACCATTTATTCACTTTTGTAAAACGCTTAGAACTCTATCATCGCATCAACACGTGCGAGCAGTTCTACTTACGTGCGATAGTCGGTACCAAAAAGTAGAGTGGATCAATTAGCATCTGCGTAAGCAGATATTTCCGCGATGATTCTATTGTCCTCTCCGCCTATACCGATCTTGGTTAGAGTGATGTCTACGGTGCATCCATCATTACTTCCGTCACATAGGTTTGTGTTGGGCCCTTCTGAAATAATAATTTCATCATAATCATCCCAGTCCTCCCCTCCGTTCCCCACAGACCAAGTACATTCTGCGTATTCATCATATTCTTCATCCCATTCGAAAGTAAGCTTTTGGCAGGTTAAAGACGCTCCCCCATCTACAATAATGCTAACAGATAGTTGGTCTTGTGATAAGCCATCGCCTTCGCTTTGAATCATTTGGACATAAACTAGGCCTTCTTCGGGTTCGCTGCTCATTGTTGTTCTTACATCTCTGTCTCTGAATATGTAAATGTCTAATCCACCGCTAGGTGAATCGTAATCGTCATTCTGGAAATCATAAAAGCAGGAGGGGGCATTATCATCCTCCATAATTTCTTCAGCAACTTCATACCAATCTTCTGACCATGAGTCCATCTTTTGTTTGTATTCTTCCACCCACTGGATCGAAGATTCATTGTATAATCTGGCTATATCGAGTTGGGATGGCGGGGGATTAATGTCACTAATGCGAAGTGTGCAAACTCCTTGATAATTCATTATTATACCACGTTCGAATATGTACATTTCTAAGCAATCACGACGATCGCACATTTCGTAGAAATTTCCTTTGTCCTCGGGCGTATATTCATCATACATTTCAAAGTAACTTTTGCATACGCCGTTTGATTTCTTGATTTCGTAACCATGCTCCTCGGCTTTGTCTTGATAGGGATCACAACTACCGTTAACTAATGGCTGACCGGATAAAAGCCCATCTTCTTCAAAAATAATAGCATTCGGCGGGTACAAA
Source organism: uncultured Candidatus Poseidoniales archaeon (assembly GCA_964516645.1). Lineage (GTDB taxonomy): Archaea > Thermoplasmatota > Poseidoniia > Poseidoniales > Poseidoniaceae > MGIIa-K1. The sequence continues at coordinate 42,754 of CAZEXE010000009.1, read as the reverse complement.
ATATGGCCCTCTGCCCAGTAAATCTCTCCAAAGAAACTAGGTTCTGCAGCATCATCGTAAAGGAAAAACCCGCCAATACCAACAAGGCCAAGAATCAATATTGAGGCAAGAAATATGCTCTTGCGTGAACTTTTCTCACCGATGTTTGCATCAGGAGAAATGAACAATGAAGGGTTGAGTATAGGATCTTGAAATTCTGGAAAGTATTGTTTTGTATATTGTGCAGCAGCCATTGGAGAGTAGCCCTGTTGAATCAACTGCTGATAGTATTGCATACCCTCCATAAAGAATTCAACTGTAGACTGTTATATCTTATTGTTGCCGGCAGATTCTACAATTTTAGTATGTACAAGGGTCTCCCTTGTATCCCTATCTGAACACAACGGTACCCATGTGTTTGCCGGCAGATACAACGGGGCCCCTCGTAAACGAAATCCGAAAATAGATGATTTTCATATTCACGAACATCATATATATTAAATTGAGATAGTTTGTTCTAGTGGCAGGGATGGAGTTCAAAACATCTGAATCACACCCTATTAGAATAGCAGAATTACATTTGGATTCCACCCAAAAAATCGGATTGAGTTTTTGTCCGGGGAAATATCAGCCAAGTGCTATGAGCGGTCCTTGGAAACGAAATCTTGGAAAGGATCTTGATGACATAAAAAGACAAGGCTACGATGCAATTCTCACTTTGATTGAACCTTGGGAAATTGAAGAGTTAGGGGTCGAAGGTTTCATCAATGGAGAAGTTGAAAAAAGGGGCATGAAATGGTTGTGGGTTCCAATTGTGGATGGAAAAACGCCCACAGACCCTAATGGGCTCGGACTCATGGAGATTCTCACCCATATTTCCAATGGCGGCTCTGTATTTGTTCATTGCAAGGGAGGACTAGGAAGGGCAGGCACTGTTGTGGCCTGGCTTTTGACTCATTTTGGTAGAAATGGTGCGGAGGCAATCCAAGAAGTTCGTCAAGTTCGAAAAGGAGCAATAGAAAATACAATGCAGGAAGAATGGATATATTCGAACATAGGAAGAAAATTACCATGCCAGTTCTCCGTGTTGACATTTAATGTCCATAATCCTAGAGAAAACTCATTTGATTTAGAGCGCATCTCAGATCTTCTTGAAAATTGCAAAGCAGATGTTATCGTGCTAACAGAATGTGGAATCAATGCCTTTAACCAGATTTGTAGAAGTCTAAAAGTACGCTGCAGCGAATATGCACCTGCTGATTATTGGGGAAATGGAATCCTATCTCGCTATAACGTGATTCAAGATGGAGGATACATCAAATATTCTAATCCTGGAGAGGTAAGATCAGCTTGTATTGCGGAAATAAAACTCAACCACTCACATTCAGTTAAACTGATTGGCACTCACTTGGAAGTGATGTCTGAAGAGGTAAGGCTGATGCAAATCAAAGAATTAGACCGGGAAATAGGAATAAGTGATTCAATGTTGGTAGGAGATTTCAATTCACTTTGCCAACTTGATTATGAAGGGGATGCTCTTTCAGAACTTCTACGAATTCGACTTGCAGGTGGGCGCAAATCCGCGAGGTGGGATGTAATGCGGCATCTTTTTGATGATCATAATATGATAGACTCTGCCAAAGATGCTTCTTTCAAGGCGACAACGCCATACTCTTCTCGTGTCGATTATATCTTGTGTGGACCGAATTCAAGAATTAAACCAACCCCAAGCACCTACAAAGTCATTGAGTGCATTAACGCCGGAATATCCGATCACCAAGCAGTGATGTGTACATTTGATGTAATCTAATTAACTCCAAAAATTATGCTTCGAGGGCGTTTCCATGGGGTTTACCATAACATCTGTCTGCATGCTTTTATTGTTCACAAGGGTTTGCAGTGGGTCTTGTCAGACGCTAGGGTTTGATTGCTCTTGCAATTACGATCCTTTGTACTTCTTGGGTCCCTTCATAGATTTGAGTAATCTTAGCATCACGGAAGAAACGTTCGACTGGGAACTCCTTGGTGTATCCGTATCCTCCAAGCACCTGTACGGCTCTCTCTGAGACCCACATTGCAGTATCTCCTGCAAACAATTTCGCCATACTAGCTTCCTTGCTATGCCTTGGGCCACCATTCTCATAATGTTCTTGTTTAGCCCAAGATGCCCTATAGACCAATAGACGGGACGCATCTATACGAGTCGCCATGTCCGCAAGATAGGTAGTTATCATTTGGTGATGAGCGATTGGTTTTCCAAAGGCTTCTCTCTCATGGGCATACTTCAAGGCGGCTTCATATGCGCCTTGGGCGATACCTAGGCCTTGTGCTGCAATTCCAATTCTTGAATTATCTAAGGCGTTCATTGCAATAGCGAAGCCTTTGCCAGAGCCCTTTAACACGTTCTCAACTGGAACCTTACAGTTCTCAAGGACTAGTGTGCAGGTGTCAGATGATCTAATTCCCAACTTATCCTCTTTCTTGCCAACAGTAAATCCTTCAAAGGACTGCTCAACGATGAATGCAGTTGTACCACCATGCTTCTTTACTCCATAGTCAGAATGGTCAACATCCTTGGCAAATAAAACATAGATTTGGGCTTGGGCACCGTTTGTAACCCACATTTTCTCACCATTCAAAATGTAATGAGTTCCATCATCGGATAGTTTAGCCTTACAGACCATTGCAGCTGCGTCGGTTCCTGCACCAGCCTCTGAAAGTGAATACGCGCCAACTTCGCCCGCAGCCAGCCTTGGCAGATACTTTGCCTTCTGTTCATCATTCCCGTGCAAAACGATGGTTTTTGCACATAATCCTACATGAACACAGTACATTACGGCAAATGAAGGGTCCACTCTTGCTAACTCCTCGATGATGATTGATTCGGAAACATCATCCACTGGATTTCCACCATATTCTTCTGGGATAGTTATTCCTTGAAGACCATATTCAATGAACTGCTCCCATTCTTCTGCTGGCGGAATCTGATTTGCGTCTCTGTGTTCAATCGTTGGCGGCAGTACTGACTCTGCGAAGTCTCTGACCATTTCACGAATCATTTGCTGCTCATCAGTCTCTTCGAAGCGCATGTTACAGGCCAGAGGGTTTGAGCATTTTAGCATGCCCTTCTACAACACACTTCTTGCAGTGCGTTCATATATTACTTGTCAAACGGCGCCACTGGGTTGAGACCATGGATGAAGAAGTCATGGAATTCGGCATCGCACACAGCCGCAAATATTCTCGGGACCACCTTTGGTACCAAGAAAAGGATGACCGCTTGGTAATTGGCATCTCCGATTACCTTGCTGCTGACATTGGAGAAGTACTCCGTGTTATCCTTCCGCACGCTGAAACCGAGGTCGATGAAGAGCAGAACTTATTCTCAATTTGGACAGCAGAAGAAAAATTGACTTTCCCAAGTCCTTTTGCTGGCCAGGTTGCTGAAGTAAACGGAGAAGTAGAAATTAATCCAGAGTTGGTTAATGATTCGCCTTACGATTTGGGCTGGATTATTATTCTGGATCCACATGATGTAGACATGGAAAATCTGCTTGAGCCAGATGAATATGTCGATTTCTTGGCTGAAGGTTGAATTCATATTGTTCCGGAACCCTATTCAATAGAACCGGACGAGTGATTACCATGGACCTTGAGCGCCACGATTTTCAACTCGATGAGTTGATTGAGAGAATCAAGGGCCATGACCACCGTCTAGTCGCACTACAAATCCCCGAAGGCCTGAAAATGCAGGCATTGGAGATGATGGATGAAATCGAAGATGAAACATCTGCAAAGGTGATTCTTGCAGCAGACCCATGCTATGGAGCATGTGACTTAGTTCATGACAAGATGAAACTGATGGGTGTTGAGTTAGTTGCCCATATGGGTCACTCACAAATGAATATCGATTCTGGTATGCCAACTCAATTCATCAATGTCACATATGATGGTGACCCTGCTATCGACCCTGTATTGCCAATTCTTGCACAACACAGAGCAATTGCACAAGCAAGGCTTGCTGAAGGTGAAGTTGCCAATTTGAGCGAAGAGGAGGCCCAAGATAGATTCCTTGATGCAGTGGGCAGAATCGCTCCACTGAAGGGTTCGAAATTGGGCTTAGTTGCTTCGATTCAACACCTGCATCTAGTTTTTGATTACAAAAAGCGTTTCGAAGATGCTGGATTTGAGGTTGAAGTTCCGGTTGGAGGTGCTAGACTTACATTCCCTGGCCAAGTTCTAGGCTGCAATTATTCAGGTGATGATGATGAAATCGGACACTATCTCTTCCTTGGAAGCGGAGATTTCCATCCGATTGGTCTAGCACTTCATACCGGTAAGCCATTAGCTATGCTTGACCCATACACTGGAGATGCAAGCGAAATGGGTACTGAACGCATCGAAAGAATCCTACGCCAGCGCTTTGGCTTAATTATGGCCATTCAAGATTCGAAGAGTTTCGCTATTCTGATTGGCGAAAAGCCTGGGCAAATGCGAAGAAGCCTTGCACTCAAACTCAAGAGAACGCTTGCAAAGCACGGCAAGAAAGGATATTTGTTGGCATTGGAGCATATAGGTCCTGAATTAATTGACTTCTATCCAGTTGATGCTTTTGTTAACACTGCGTGTCCAAGAATTGCAATAGATGATTCTGTCAAATATGGTAAACCGTTGGTTACGCCATTCGAATTAGAGGTTGCACTCGGAGAAAAGAAGTGGGAAACTGGATATCAGTTCGATGAGATACCTTGAGAGGGGTTCTCGAGTTGAAAGTTCAATAACCATAGACGATAACCCTCTGTAGTCATGAGTTCATATTTGGATCGCATCGGGGCAGGCCTCATCCTCAGTAAACCCGAGGTATTTGGCTTTGATTTCGTACCGGAGGTTCTCGTAGGCAGAGAAGATCTTCAAGGTGATTTAGCAGCAATACTCGGCAGTATAGCCCATCCTGAAGGCACAGGTAGAGTAGTGATTACCGGCCCAGTGGGTTCCGGAAAAACAGTCTTAGCAACACGTTTTTGTAAGGATATAGTTAGACACCTGAGCGATAAGAGAAACATCAAATGCGTACATGTAAATTGCCGAAATGCTGCAACACCGTCTCGAGTCATGCAAAAAATCGTGCAAGACTTAGACCCAGGCCACCCTGATAGAGGATTAGGTGTTGGAGAGTTGCTCACCAGCCTTAGGAGAATGTTGCAGAGCAGTAATACTCACTTAATCGTGATGCTGGATGAGGTTGACCACCTTTTACGTCGTTCTGGAGATGACATTATCTACAAGTTGATGAGAATCGACGAAGATAGAGAAGGAATTGGTACGCTGTCGTCCATTTTGATTAGTCAAGAACAGGTCCTAGACTTGTTAGAAAATGCCGTACTATCTCGAGTAGGACGTTCTAATCACATCAGAGTGCCACCATATGATGAAAATGGCCTGAAGAAAATCATCGCACAGAGAACTGATTTGGGACTTGTAACAGGAACTTGTCCAGATGAAATCCTCAACTTGATTGCTCAGGCCGCTGCTCCTTCGGGAGACGCAAGGCAAGCCATCGAATTATTAGAGGGGGCTGCAAAGCGCGCTGAGGCCGCAGGTCGCTCAATTATAGAATCCAAAGATGTTCAAAGAACGGTTGTAACAATGCCTACAAATGTTGATTCAATGAATATCGAAGACATACCCCCTCATGCAATGATGATCTTGTTAGGATTATGTAGACGCCTAAAGAAGGAAGAGAGTGTTACCAGTGGCGAGGCAGAAAAATTGTACCATGTGGTTTGCGAAGAATATGGTCAAGCACCGAAAGGACATACAACGCTATGGAAACACCTCAAGCGTTTGGCTCAGGAAGATATCGTCGTAACCAAGACTGCAAAATCCGATGTGGGCAGAGGTAGAACGCAACATATCTCGATGCCACATATGCTCCCCAGCGATGTTGAAAGACGCCTAGAGACACTCATTCCTGCACGACTACGTCGTTAATTGGCTGATTTGTGTCGCACAAAGGGCCTAAATACCCGTCCCATGTCGGCAGGCTGCTCAAGAGTTGATAACATGGCAGACACTACATTCGTCGCAGTGGTCAATGACACTAATCCGGATAATGGGGGACGCTCCTACAACCTAACGGTTGGTGGGAACAATCTCTCACAATTCCTAGGTAAGAAAATCGGTGATATTGTCGATGGAATCTTCGTAGGAGAGGGTGACAAGACCCTTGCTGGATACAAATTAGAAATCACTGGAGGTTCCGATAAGACCGGGACTCCAATGCGTTCCGACCTTCAAGGCGGTACACGCCAATCAGTTCTTGTTACTGCATCAACAGGCTTCAAGGGACACAACCTTGTACACAAGGCAAAAGGTGGAGAGAAGAAAAGATTCCGCTACAAGCCAGATGGAATGCGCAAGCGTCGCTTTTTCCGTGGCAACACAATCACCCAAGATACCAGACAGATTAATCTCAAAGTTGTAGAGGCTGCTAACAAGAGCCTTGCAGATATCCTCGGAGCAGAAGATTCAGAGGAGAGCAGTGAGTGAAGCCGCGAGGCTGATCTTGAGGTACTGGGAGAATGGGAAGCATGGTACGCAAGCTTCCCGCTCAACCCGAAGTCAACATTGGTTTAGTTGGCCATGTAGACCATGGCAAGACAACACTAACACAAGCACTGTCCGGTGTATGGACAGATACACATTCTGAAGAAAGAAAGCGTGGTATCTCGATTAAATTGGGATATGCAGATACTGCATTCTACAAAACCAGCAAAGACGAATTTTATGCTACTGGCAAAAGACCAGGCGGTGGTAATGATGACGTTACAGAACTGCAAAGAGTTGTTTCCTTCGTCGATGCCCCTGGGCACGAGACACTGATGGCGATAATGATTACAGGTGCAAGTATCATGGATGGCGCCATGTTAATGGTTGCCGCAAATGAAACCTGTCCGCAGCCACAAACAAGAGAACATTTGATGGCATTAGAAATTTCAGGAATTGAAAACATCGTAATCGTTCAGAACAAAATTGATTTGGTAAGCCGAGAGAGAGCGGTTGAATCACACAATGAAATCAAAGAATTCCTAAAAGGAACGATTGCAGAAAATTCACCAATCATACCTGTATCAGCACACCATGATGTAAATCTCGACATCTTAATTCAAGCGATTGAGGCCACTATTCCTACTCCTGACCGCTCCAAAGACAAGCGGGCAATAATGCATGTTGCTCGCTCATTCGACATAAACAAGCCTGGAACTAGGCCCACAAAATTACGAGGCGGGGTAATCGGAGGCAGTATTGTGGAAGGTGAATTCAATATCGATGATGATATTGTAATTGGACCGGGAAGAAAAATCGAGAAAGGAAACAAGGTTCACTACGAGCCAATTCATTCCAAGGTAAGCAGTATGCAGGGTGGAGGTTTAAGCCTTGACAATATGCACGCAGGTGGCCTGTGTGGCATGGCTACTCCTTTGGATCCTGCAATCACAACTGCTGACAATTTGTCTGGACAGGTTGTAGCAAAGGTTGGTGATCTGCCTGAAGTCAGGGAAAAGGTCGATATTTCAGTCAGCCTGATGGAAAATATGGTCGCTGGAGAAGGTGGAGATGCTTCTCCAATTATGCCACTTCGCTCTAATGAGATGTTGATGGTAAATGTTGCAACAGCAACTAGTGTCGGTGTAGTCTCAAATGTGAAGAAAGGCAATGCTACTCTAACCCTGCGCCTTCCAATATGTGCAGATAGCGGTCAGAGAATTTCACTATCAAGGCGCGTGGGATCTCGTTGGAGATTAATCGGGCACGGAACTATCGGGTGATTTCTATGCACCGGATTTTGGTAGATGCCTGCGGCTGGGTCGCAGTCATGGAGGCTGGGATCAATATCGACCTTGCACTGCTAGAATGTTGTGGCTCGAAAGAATTAGCGATAATTCCTAATGTCATTTCTGAACTAGAATCACTAAACAACCCAAAATTAATGATTTCAATGCTCGAATCAAAAGCGGAATTGCATGAACCACCTACAGATGCTGGAAAGCATACTGATGACCAATTACATGCTCTTGCGAAGCAAAATAATTGGCCGGTTCTAACTGTTGATACCGAGTTAAAACGCAGATTATCTCAGGCCAATATCTCTTGGATTGAAGTTAGTGGCAGATCACATTTGAGACTGGTCGAATGACTTTTGCCGGTGATTAATTCAAATACTCAAATAAAAATAATCGATTTATGGCAGCCACTAATCGAACTGGGCTTACTGCTGCCACAAGCGATATAATGAACAATTCCAAAGAAATGGTCGATTTGTTAGTCTCATTAGGTGCAGACTTGAATACTGCAAAGACTCTGATGTGTCTTCATGTGCATGGTTCTTCAAAATCTAGTGAATTGCAAAAGCAATGTAAATTAAGGCAACCCGATGTTTCCATTGCGATTAACAAATTGAAGAAAATGGAGATTATCCATATCGTTTCTACATCATCAAATGGTAGAGGAAGGCCTTCACACATCTATGAACTATCTGTGCCTCTGAATGAGGCTTTAATTCCATTTAGGAATCTGGCCGTGGAAAGATTATCTGATTTGCAAAGCCAATTATCACGTCTTTCAGAATTAACTGATTCTGTTTAAGTTAAGGTAAAGTGAACAATTCATCGTCACCGTGGCCATCTAGTAGCCTTAGTTTCACTCCAGCGTCAATCCATGCGTGAGCGTAATTGATTGCACCAAAGGCACGTACAAAATCTCCATTTGCCATGAAATGCTTCGCATCACTAGCGTAATCATCAGCCATACGTAGAATAATTACTAGTTGGTCTGCCTCTATTGTGCCTTCTTCCGGGAGAGGGGTGGCCTTTTGCCTAGCTTTTTTTGTCAAGTTGAGATAATGTTTCAACTTCTCTTCTGTGACTGTATCATTGGCCAATCAATCACCTCTCTGCCTTGTAAGTAATCGATTTACATCAGAAGTTCTACCTAGGGATTCATACAAGTCTATTGCAAGAGAAATCCTACCTTCTTCTTCTGCATCACAAGCTCTCTTGAAAATTCGACGTCGCTCTTCCCAATCGCTAGCAACCTTGGCTTCAGCGACCATCTTTTGCGTCTCTATTCTCCTTAATTGTGATAATTCTGGTGATTGCCAGATTCTAACAAGGCCATCTCTCTTCACAGTGGCCATCGTATCTGCAGCTAAACCGATCAAGAAGTCCCCTAAGTCTGCATTTGCCGACCCAATTGCTACATTCTCTGTCATACAATGAATTCCACCTTCGATTGACAAAACCCACCAACCATCTCCTGCTCTGTGAGCAGACAGGGGTTCTAGCGAACGAGTATCGATTGTCTCCAAGGTATCCCAGCCATATGGATGTGGAGATCCTTCCCACAACACCCCATCAGCGGACTGAAGGAGAATTTTTCCACCAGACATTCTGCTTACCCAGGACCAAACTCTGTCCTCAAGTAAACGCTGAGATGATTCATTTGCCAATTTTGCGCATCTTAGTTTACCATCTTCATCCTGCCACATCAAATGTTCTCGATCAAACCAACCGATTAGTCTGCGAACTCCTCCGACCTCTAATCGCTTCAAACCGCGACCTTCTTGATTGAATACATGCAGTTGTCCTTTTCGACAAGATAGTACCCATCCGCCACCCGGCCTAGCCAAAATATCGCTAAAACCACCAGTTGTAGAGCGTCCTTCTCCAATTTGGGAACCATCGCTAACTCGCAATAAATGGAAGCCATGGCCGCATAGTGTACCGATTCTACCCGAAGCGTGGGCAGCGGAATGAACTCTGAACGGGAGTGACCTACGCCAGCGTTGATTTGTCTCTTCATCTAATAGAATCAAATCTAGTCCACAAGAAACTAGAATATCGCTACCTACATTGCAAGCAGTAGAAATTAGATCAGTTGCTTGCCAAGACCTTGAAACGGACCAACTCATACATTCACCTCCATCATGCCCCAAGCCACTAATTGGGCTCTAGCATCGTTAGTAAGTTTGAACATTCTAGTTCGCCCTTTTTGTTGCACAGAAAGTATTCCGGCTCTGTAAAGCCGATTACACATCTGTGACATTCTTGGCCTGCGTACATTCAATCTATCTTGTAATCTAGCATCAGAAGGTGAAAACTCTCTAATTGAGGCAACCTCAACCAATACAGATTCACCTCTTGAAAGACTTCGAAGAGTATGCACATCCAATGGATTGCTTTCCTTTTGCCCTATTACTGGTCTTCTCATTGCAGCGAGTAAATCTGCAACTCCTAACCCCTTTGGGAAGTTTAGAGCGTTGAGAAGTTGCCCGAATAGGCCCTCAACGTCCCCATTCGGTTGAGGCGAGGGCTCCTCTGAGTATATTTCAGGCTCTTCAGGAATGAATTCATCCGCTTCTTCGTATAGTGTGTCGTGATTTTCTTGAATCAACATAGCATCAGGCTGGTTTGCAATCCACAATTTGTTAGCATCTACACCCATCGGTTCTCTAGATTGCTTTGAAGCCTTAGTTTTGTCAAACGGAGGTGCTGCTTGCTTATTGACTCGATTTCTAGCTGCCAATGCACGAAATGGACCCAATGAAGGCAAAGGAGGGCTATCGTGTGCCTCGTGAATGACTATTTCGGGTTCTTTCTCTAACTCATCCAAATCCAAATCGAAAATTGCGCCTGAATGTTCTTCAGGCTCTTCATCTTGGTCAATCGATTCTTCTTCAACAGGGGCCTGGACTATCTCTTCTTGTGGCTCGTCGTACTTGATTTTCCTTGGATTTGCCCTTTCTTCATCCACCATGTCTCGCATTAATCGCATTATCTTAGATGGAGCGCCTCCTGTCTGCTCAAAGACATAATCGAGAGCTTGTTCGGAAATATCCCACGATACCTTGGATGAAGTTGCTATCCTTGTTTCACACAACTCCTTTATTTGGCCTCTATCTAATGACTTGATTATATCTGCATGATCGAAACGATTTACCAAGGTATTAGGCCACTGTGCCCTCTGTTCCGTAGACAATACAACGACCACCAAAGCATTCAATCTTTCCAGTGGTGCTGTAAGCGTAGATAATACCTCGGAAAGATGCTTGCCATCAACATTAGAAAAGTCAAGAGAAATCAAAGGAAGAGGGCCCTCAAAGCCCTCGGTTTCATTAACCAATCTAGACACTAATTCCTGTGTGCTAGAAGGTACATCAAACCCTATTAATGAAACATAAATTTCATGGAGGATTTTGTAAGCATGTTCTGTAGTAGGAAACATATCCAAATGCACACTTTTTGCAGTTTCTTCAGACACACATCTCATCATAGATGAACGGCCAGAACCACTCTCTCCGATCAGCAAAATCATTCTAGCATTTCTGGCCTTGAGAAATCTAGTCCATCTAGCACTGATTTCATCACGTCCAATCAACAGCCCAGATTGGCCTCTTTCTAGTGGCCTGGCCTTGAATGGGTTTTCCCTTAGTGCTGGAATGCCCAAAATAGGTACATCTTCACTCATAACTTCAGTGGGATTTACCGAGTATATGATGTTTCAGTTAGATGTGTATGTTTAGAGCCCCGTTAAGACGCGTTAAATGAAACACCAAAATTGTGATATTTGGCTGATTGACGGTTTGTTAACGCATTGTTAACGCGTTAGTCGAAGCGTTAATCGTCGGTTTATTCATCAAGTAGACACTATTGCCAACAACCGGAGCCACCCCTGTATGCCAGTAGACGATAGCAGGCTTTCTGGATTCTACAAACTATCTGTCGAGGATAGAAGAGACAAGGTGGCTGAATTATCTGGTCTTTCTGAGGCAGATATCGCCGCTTTGGCTAATCATGGTGAATTGGATGAGTTATCTGCCGATAGGATGATTGAGAATGTAATAGGAACAATGTCCCTTCCCGTAGGTGTTGCAACCAACTTCGTTATCGATGGAAAATCGTACTTGATTCCATTCTGTGTAGAAGAATCAAGCATAGTTGCTGCTGCTAGCAATATGGCCAAAAGATGCCTCGATAAAGGGGGGTTTAGAACCAATAATGACAACCCGATAATGATTGCTCAAATTCAAGTATTGGATCTAGAGAACGTCGAAGAAGCAGGTGAAGCTATTCTCACAGCAAAATACGAATTATTAGCGATGTGCAATTCATTACCATCTACCATGATCAAATTGGGTGGAGGATGTAAGGATATAATGGTACGAAGCATTGATTCTATGTTAGGAAGAATGTTAGTAGTACACCTTCTTGTTGATACACGAGACGCTATGGGCGCTAATGCAGTAAATACAATGGCGGAACTGGTAAGTGGGAAAATTGAGGAAATTACTCAAGGAAGGGTGCATTTGCGTATTCTTTCGAATCTTGCTACTCAGAGACTTGCTAGAGTTGAGGCCGTTTTTACTCCTGAAGAATTGTCTGATGATGGTACAAGGGACAATGGTAGCAAGATTATCTCTGGAATTCTCGAGGCACATCATTTTGCAATGGCAGACCCTTATCGTGCCACTACGCACAATAAGGGCGTTATGAATGCGATTAGTGCGATTGCTCTGGCTTGTGGTCAAGATTGGCGAGCTATCGAAGCAGGTTGCCACGCATGGGCAGCCGTTGATACGGGGTCATACACCTCAATGACTCGTTGGAAGAGGGATGATGAAGGCAACTTGGTAGGAAATATCGAGACACCAATGGCTGTAGGAATTGTTGGTGGCGCTTCCAAGGTCCATCCTGCTGCAAGAGCCAATCTAGCAATACTTGGCGTGGAATCCGCTCAAGAATTGGCAGGAATAATGGCTGCTGCGGGTCTTGCACAAAATCTTGGAGCAATGCGGGCTTTAGCCACAAGTGGTATTCAATCAGGCCACATGAAGTTGCATGCGAGAAATATGGCAGTTAGTGCAGGTGCTATAGGCGACGAGATAGAAAGAGTAGCAAATATAGTCAATTCACAAAGTGGGCCAGTAACTCAACAATTAGTTAAGGAAACTTTAGAGGGTATCCGTAACAGTTGATTATTCCTCATCACTAAGATCAAGAGTGGCCTGAACGCTTCCCTCATCTTCAGATTCATCTCTAAGGGCGAGTTTACTTTCCATTCCATCTAACATTCCAGAAGATGTCACCATTTCTCTGAACCAGGCTTTGACTTTCTTGCGGTCTGTATGTGGGCAACCAAACATCTCTGAGAATCTTCGAGTTGTTGTCAACCTGCGAGTATTTCCATCTCTTCTTCGGCCGACTAGGCCTGCTTGAGCCAATTCTCTTATGTGATCATATGCCCTTTGTCCAAGCAATTCAACTAATCTGGACTGAGGCATTGGCTGATGATAAGCAATTAGTGCAGCTGCTTTGAGCAACTTTGGTGGCAATTCAGACTTGGTTTCCTTTGGTAGGTGGTCTGCAATACTAGGTTTGACCTCCATCGCCCATTTGCCCCCAATTTCAACGATTTGTATTCCTCCACCTCGACGTCGCTTAATTGTGGATTGAAGGTTTGTCATTGATTCTAGAATTTCTTCGTCCTCATAACCAAGATTCTCAGAAAGTTCGGGAATGCTAAGTGAACGCCCAGCGCTGAATAGAGTTGCTTCGAGTAGTGTTTCCAAAGGTAATTCCGACATGCAAACCAACTCCTTACTCTACTAACCAGTCGTCTGGGTTTACAGATTCTGCTTCCGCTGCCAATTTGGCCATCTCCTCTTCTTTCAACCTTTGTTTTTCTTCTTCGAGAGCTTGTTGTGCTCTTTGTGCAAGGCGGGCTGCATGGCGCATCGATTCGGTTTCATCACCCTTTATCGATTCAGAATCTTCTTTCATCAATTTGTCTGCTAATACGGTTACTTCAGCGAAAGTTTCAGCATTTGGCCATCTATCTTCTAGCATGATTGGGTCATCAGGGCCTTCCTGACTAATCCAAGCGTAACCACGGTGAGTAAGGAATAAGCCCGCAACAAATGATGTGATTTTGGATTCCACATCATATCCTTCGGGAATCTCTCCAAATGTCTCGAGAAGAATTTTCTCCAACTCTGTGGTTACTTCGCTGACTGGGACCTTGGTCTCGCCTTTAGCACTGGTAACTTTGCGCATGGCACTCCAACACCTTCTGATGTCACCCTCCATGTCTTCATCATGCATTCGTGAACCAACATTGTTGATCATGTTCTTGAGTTCTTCAGCATGAGCTTTCCTATACTCTTCCTTGGCCTTGAGAACTTCAGCCTCATCACATGCATCTTTCAGAGCAGATAGCAATTCTCCAAGTGTAGAAGGACGCCCCTCTTCTCGCCTCATTCTCTCTCCAAAGAATCCAGGTAAATGCAGGTCTGCGCTACCTTCAAGAACAGTAGTTGTGAAAATGAACTCTTCATCATCGTATTCTGCTTCCCATCCGAAATCGAAGAAATCGTCTTCGTCATCCATATCCATTGCGATTACTCTGTCAAATAGAGTGGAGGCTTGTTGAGTCAACACCTCCCAAGACATCCTAATCAAGCGACCACAGGCAGGTAAATCAAGGCCTGACGCTTCTTTTCTGACCCTTTGAGTAAATAATTTCAGGAAGGCGGAGAGGTCGATGTTCCAAGGATCCATGCCCTCCTCCTTTACCAAAGATAACACTAGTGCGACCGACCTATCAAATGGGTCACTCAATACTTGATGCTCAGCACTATCTTCCTTTGCGATTCGCATGATTCGGTCAGCATAGCGCTCTGCTTCACTGGCCTCTTCTTCTTGACTCATCAGTTGGTCAAGGATGTCCTGGCGCAGGAACCAGTCGTCAAGAACGGCTTGCTGCATACTCAAACCTCCTTCTCAACCTCGGAATCTGTTTCAACTTCTTCTTCGTCCTGAGCGAGTAATTCGGAAACAATCTTTTGACGCTCTTCGATCTCTTCGCTTAGGTCTTCGGCTCTTTCACTCAATGCTTCAAAGCCGGTCTCGTCTGTGGAATCGTCGTCTTCAATGTGTTCTAGCAAGGCTCCAAGGCTATTTGGAGTAGGTAATGCATCAGGAACTTCTGGCATTTCTTCGGCAACCACTCTGGCTTCCTCTATACGGGAATGATTCTTGTCCGAAGCAGCCCTAGCCTCTTTCTCAGCTTGTGCTCCGAGTTCGATTGCTCTGTCACGATCAAAGTCGACAATTCTTCGTGAGCATCCATCACCGCCATGAGTTATTCCAATGTGATGGTCAGCCAGTTCTAAAGACACCTTGCGTAATGTAACCATGATGAATTGCGCTGCTTCACTTCTGTTGCGACATTCTGTTGCAATCAGTTTCGAGTTTGGAACATCTAGGTTCTGGTCTACTTCATCGAAGTAGTAGAACGGGCTTGGGTCGTGGTCTTGTATTGCGAAAATAAGTGACAATGAAGCCATCGACTTTTCTCCACCAGATAGACCCTGTAGCCTTGATTTGTTCGACTTGCCACGAGGCTGTGCCCACATGTCCAAGCCGCCCTTGAAAGGTTCATCGGGATTTTCTAAGAATAATTCTCCACGTCCACCGTTGGATAGGCGTTTGTATACAACCTTGAAGTTCTCATTTACTTCCTTTAGTGTAGCAAGCAATCTCTTCTTTCTCTGGCTCTCAAGTTTGTCAGTGATATCGATTAGGCGCTTGCGTCTCTGTTGCAGGATCTTGAAATCGTCCTTCATCTCATCGAGTCGTGCCTTACATGCATCATATTGCTCGATTGCAAGCATGTTGAAGTCACCGAACTTGTCTAGTTTTCTTCGCAAATCATTGACTGCCTTCTGAGCATCACCGACATTGGGTAAGTCAGCATCATCATCTGCTACTGAAATTGATTCCGTAGCCATTTCAACCAATAGGTCTGCTAGATTTTGTTCTCTAACAGCTAGACTATTTGCAATATCTTCAGCCATTGAGCGGCGGTTGATTGCTGTGTTTGCCTTCTGATTGGCATTAGCCTTGACTTCTGCACGCTGTTCAACCAATTCCTTTCTTTCAGTCTCGAGTCCTTCGTGCTCTTCTAGCAGAGCAGTTTTCTCTTCTTCCTTAACGTTAAGCAATACAGTTTCTTCCTCTATAGATTTCTTCCACTCTTTGACAGACTTTTCTCTTCCTGCCATTTCACATTGGATTTCATCTGCTCTAGAAGTTAAAGAATCTAGGCGTTCTGCGAGTAAATCTCCTTTTTCTTCACCACTATCAAGAGTGACTTGAGCCTTGTTTGCTGCACCTTCCGCCTCTACACGTAAAGTTTGAGCCTCGAGTAATCTTTGGCGTATTCCATCAGGACTAGCATTTTGCACATCTTCCGATGCTTTGTCTCTTGCAATCTCAGCCTCAGCCAAATTGGCTTTAGCGCTTTCAAGAATTTCCAGTTTTCCGACATGGTCAGATTCTAGGTTATTCAATTTCCTTTGCAATTCACTTGCAGCACCTTTTGCATTAGTTAGTGCTTTAGCTGCAACATCCATCTCTGCTTTCAGAGTTCCAGTCTTAATCGAATGGTCATCTTCTGCGAGGGAATTAATCTTGCCACGAATCTCATTTTGTCTTGTTCTTGCTTCACTTAGTGCAGCAGATACGGTTTGGGCCATTATGGATAAGCGGTCTACTTCGCTAACCAATTTCTCAACTTCACTAGCACCGTGAATCTTTCCACCAAAACCAGTCTTCATCTTCTGCTTGCTACCACCAATCATTGCACCTCCTGGCTCAGTAATTTCTCCACCAAGAGTAACTAAACGAACACCACCCATCAATCTACGAGCAGTGCTGATATTATCTACAACGAGTGTGTTTCTCAAAGCATATGCAACAGCAGTAGCAATCCTTGGATCAAAATCCAATAATTCATGTGCAAATCCAAGTACACCTGGCTTGTTTACCGACATAGCGGCCTTTCCTGAAGCACGGTTCGCCTGCATTTTGTTTAGTGGGAGGAAGGTTGCTCGTCCCAAATTTCGACTCTTTAACAAAGCCATAGCTTCAGCAGCCATTTGGTCGTTTTCTACTACTACAGAATTCATTCCACCGCCTACTGCAGTAGCCAGAGCATCTGCATGAGCAGCATCTTTGGGTGCACAAAGTTCTGAGATTGTGCCAATGATTCCTTTCAACTCGCCTCGATCTCTTGCAGCCATTACAGCGGCTGCACCAGGTGCCATTCCATTGCTACCTGAACGCTTGTCTAATTCGGTTCGGGCCGCAACTAATTTTCTCTCCGCGCCTTGTAATCTGTTGTTTACGGCCGTTGATTCCTCGATTAGTTTCTTTTCAGCAGATTGAGCGTTGCGCAATTCAGTTGCTAGAGCAGTTCGGTCATTTTCAGGGTCTACTTCTCCTAATTCTTCTGCTTGCAATTGTAAGTCATCATATGCTAAGCGTGCATCTTCGACTCCTTCTTCGGCAGTGGATAATTGTTCAGCGAGAAGGTCTGCTTGATTAGCAATCTTTCCTACTTCGACCTTTGCATCGTTTACTGCCTCTCTGCATAACTCCAGTGTTTCATTTGCTTCGGATAGTGCACGTGATAGTGCAGCAGTTGCTGTGCCTGAATTCTCCAAAGTGTCACGGATTTCCGCCTCTATTGATTCGGTTTCTACGAATGCTTGCTTACTATCCTCTAGCGCTTTTTTAGCAGCAACAAGATTTGCCTCATGTTCATCTAAATCTTTCTTTGCAGTAGCGATTTGCTCCTCTAATTCAACGAGCAATTCTTTAGCTTCAATATCGGCTGAATCCGCTTCTTCAATATGGTCGTTCTTCAAAGCAAGAGAGACTTGTAATTTACCGATTTGCGAATTCAGTCCGCCTTTATCTCCACCCATTGCTTCTGAAATTTGAGTTTCAAGTGTACCGATTTGGTCATCCAAATCTAACAAGACCTTCTCCGCGGATTTTACTGCTAGTTCCAATTCTGCTGCTTCAGCGAGATATCTCGTTCTTTCTTCGGCATGGTGATTGATTTCAGCCTTAGCAGTCATGTGGCGAGATTGTTGTAATACGATGTGAGCGGAATCGAATTCTTCCTTGGTTTCTTTTGCTCGTTCAGCAACGGCTTTTTCTTTTTCGAGTTTCTTCAGATGGTCTTTTTGCTCGCCTTCTATCAAAGCGATTCTATCGATATAGTCCTCAACCTGGCCTCGTTGTCGATCCGCTTTGCGAATCTCATCGTCGTATGATGTTACTCCAGCTACAGAATCCAGAACCTTTCTCCTCTCCATTGCAGTCATACTTGAAAGGCGAGTTACGTCACCCTGTAGCACGATATTGTAACCATCGGACCTAGCATTAGCTTGACCAAGGATTCTATGGAACGCTTTCTGATTGCTATCCTCACCATTTAGTAGGTAGGAGGAAACTGTGTTGTTTGATTTCGTCAGCCTAACCTCTCTAGTCATTCTGACCTCATCAGAATCAAGTGGAAGGCGCCTGCGGCCATTGGACAATTTTGGATTTGCAAAAATTAGGGTTACCTTTGCATTTCTTGCTGGGCGATTAGATTTACCACCATTGAAAATAAGATCTTTTGAATTTTGGGCACGCAGCACCTTTGCTGAACGCGCACCCAATACGAATTGAACCGCGTCGCCACAATTAGATTTCCCTGAACCATTAGGGCCAGTGATTGCAGTGAATCCACGATCAAGTGGAATTACGGCTTCGCCCTTAAACGATTTAAAATTTTCAACTTCCAGTGATTTTAGATACATCCCTTTCCCTCTCAATCAAGGCACTGAAACCTTGACCTCAAACGCCCAAGGAAGCGAGGGGGGTCTTGAAGGTTACTCGTCTCGCGCTCGCGAGAGGCCTATTCTAATACACCCTGATTTTAGCCGACATGGCCCTTTCAGGACAGCATACCGGTGTTTGAACATCCTCGGCAACCTTCTCCATTACACAAGTGACAAGTGCGACCTACACTGATGTTGAAACTATCACGCATTCCACCTTCGAATGCATCTTCGTATGTTGAAAGACTCTGATGACTCCACAAATCTCCCACTGTACGGTACTTCTCAATTCCCTTGATTCTTCCCGATTTTGAAAGTGAGCCTAAGTTTCCACCTCTCTTGTAAGCAAGGTCTAATTCTTGAGTTGAATGCTCACTCTTCTTTTCTTTCAGTTTCTCTTGATTAACTTGAATCTTGTACTTTGGGCCACGAATTAAGAAAATACCAATGGCAAAAATTGCGATTTGGACTGCGATTGCAGGGGCAGGGAATGGAAGTAATGCTGCTAAATCTTCAGTAGATGCTCCAGGTAATTTATCAAATCTATCAATCAAAGCAATTCCACACAAAATCAAACCTGCAACTACAGCGATTTTTCGTATACGTAAAGCCCAACGCCCCTTTCTAGGCCAGCGCATAAACGATGCGAAGAACATGATGCACCCTTCTGCTAACAATAGGAGGTCTGGAGCATCCCAAACCCCTGGAGCGGTGACACAAGAATTTACTTCACCTGCATCTAGATCTTTTTGAATTTCATCAGAATTACATCCGGGGTCGGCCAGCCGAGCAAGAATCAATTTTTGCGGAGGGTCTAATCCCATTAGAGCTCCAAATTCCACATTAGCAACCGACAACCCAATTAGAGCAAGGCCGATGATAGTAGCCAACTTCTTCATCAGGCCCATAGTTACCGGTATACGACTGACCCCTTATTGATGTCGCACATTTTCTTGAGTCACATTTGAATGTAGAAGACTACAGGGCTAAGCGAAGACGATGTCTAGAATAGTCATCATCGGCAGTGGAATTGCAGGCCTATTCGCTGCACTAAGACTTGATGAAGCGGGACATGAAGTCATTATTGTTACTAAGCAGAGGCCCAAGGATTCCTCGACTAACTGGGCCCAAGGTGGAATAGCAGGAATCCTAGACAAAACCGATGGAGAAGGCATGGAGGCACACATTGCAGATACCTTATCCTGTGGAGATGGCTTGTGTAACGAGGAAATCGTACGATGTGTTGTAGAAGAGGCTGGAGACAGAATCAGAGATCTACTCGCTGTGGGTGTTGAATTTGAAAAGGAAGGTACAGATTTTCATTATGTGAAGGAAGGAGGGCACTCTGCTCGAAGAATCCTGCACGCCAAAGATGCAACTGGGGCTGAAATAGAAAGAGCGCTGACCAAAGCGATTTCCAAGAGTGAAAACATATCACTAAGGCCCCATACTTTAGGAGTAGATTTGATTCAAAGAGTCCATGGAGACCCAGAAAAGGGGATTAAGGGAATTTGGTGTTTGAGCCTTGATAGTGGCCAAATGGAAGCGATAGCTGCTGATGCAATACTCGTTGCTACAGGCGGTTGTGGACAATTGTGGGAGAGAACTACTAATCCCTCTGTTGCAACTGGAGATGGGTTAGCGATGGCAGCCAGAGCAGGTGCGGCCAGTAAAGATATGGCTTTTTTCCAATTTCATCCTACAGCGCTTATGGCTGATAACAAAATGCCATTTCTAATTACAGAAGCACTACGAGGAGAAGGAGGAGTGCTGCTAGATAGCGCTGGCCTAGAAAAATATAGAAATGAAGGCTTGGAGCCTAATTCATATTCATTTACTCTAGAATTTTCACCAGAAGGAAGTCTTGCAACAAGAGATATTGTCGCCCGAGCATGTGACCAAAAAATGAAAATCACCGGTGCTGATAATGTGTGGTTGGTAACCGACCATCTGGATAAAGAAAAACTGCATGACCATTTTCCTACCATTGAGACAAGACTGAACAGGCTCGGACTTTCTTTAGGTCGAGATCATTTGCCAGTTGCTCCTGCTGCACATTACATGGTTGGTGGATTGAACGTCGACATACATGGCAGAGTTTTGATGAGCAATGGAGTAGCAATGCCTGGGCTATATGCAATTGGAGAAGTCGCTTGTACTGGCATGCATGGTGCGAATCGTTTGGCATCGAATAGCCTTCTTGAGGCAGTTGTTTTTGCCAACAAAGCCTCTGAGCACTTCATTTCAAACAAGATTGACAATCTAGAAGAGGTTCCAGAATGGCGTGCAGAAGGCATGCTAGAATTAGAAGAACATGCCCCCTTGATTAGGGATTTGGAAACCCTTAGGAAAACAATGACTGATGATGTAGGTATTGTTCGTAGTTTCAACCGTCTTGAAAGAGCAACACGTATGCTTAGTCTTCTTTCTACAGAAGTTGATTTGATTTGGCGTAGAAGTATTCCTACTCGAGAATTAGTAGAATTGAGGAATTTGGTTTTGGTGGCTACGCACATTACAGAAGATGCTCTCAACCGTACTGAAAACAGAGGGCTTCATTGGAATAAGAATCTCATCTAAGTGATTTGATTTGAGACAATAACATTGAATTTAGAGGAGTTGGAACTCCCAACTTTTCGCCACGCGATACTACTTGGCCACACAGTACGTCGATTTCTGTTTCTCTTCCGGCCTTAACATCAGCCAACATAGAGCATTCATTTTCCGCTGATGAGTCCAATACTGAATGTAAATTCTGTATCAAGATATGATCTTCTGCGATGTTGACTCCAAGTAATCTAGCCACATTGGCAGCTTCCAGCATCGTTGATTCTGCTTGAGATAATAATGGCTCATTTCTCAACTCACCGTTCATTACCCCACATATTGCTGCAAGCGGATTGATTGCTACATTGATCAACAATTTATTCCAAATTGTCGACGTAACATCTTCGCTATATACAGCATCTAGAATTTGAAGAGTTTGAGTAAACTGGTCACCTTTAGGTCCCCCGATTACTAAACTCCCACGCCCTACCCATTCGATACTCCCTGGGGCGCTTCTTTTCACAGCATTGGTGGTAACTCCAACCGCTGAGTTCTCGAATACATATTGACTAAGAATCTCATAATTGCCTAGTCCATTTTGTAAAGATAATACGGGGCCGTCGGTCAATTGTGCTGCGACTTGAGATAATTTGACTGTATCTTTTGCCTTGCAAGTGATTATTACTTGGTCAAACGATTTTTGCAAGGAGGGGTGAATACCTGCTTCATCAAGACTTACAGTCCATTGTTCTGGTTGAATATGTAATTCCCATAATCCGGTGATTTGCAAACCAGAAACGGCTAACATCGCCCCATGCTCGCCTCGAGCATGAACCAGAACATCATGTCCGGCTTCAACTAATTTTGCAGCAATTAGGCAACCGATTGAACCGGCGCCCAATACAGCAATACGCATACTCAGACCTCGTGGTTAACCAAATGGAGAATTACATCGCCATCATTCAATTCTAGCCAAGCAAAAGAGATTCCTGTTTCCGGGGCAATCGCTGAAACATTCACAATTTGGCCTGCACCTAGAATAATACCGTTAGAAACCGTCCACTGAGGACCATTTCCATCAAATTCAATATTTAGTGAAACATTACTTGAACCAGGATTTTCAATGACAATATGGTCATCAATTACATCGATAGAACCTACCCATCTTTGAGTTCTTTCTTCGTCGCTGCCAAGAATAAGCGCAGGACCATTTGCTACTGTGTAATGAATTGGAGAATGCGGGATTTCACAATCTGAAATTGCTGAGCCTTCAGGTGCAAAGAAATGAATTGACTCGTTTGAATCGGCAAGATGATTCATTGCTACAGGTAGAATAGACATATTCCAAATACGGGTTTCATTTTCAATCGATAAAGGTGGAGAAGGAGTGCCAAGTCCAAGGCAATCTCCTTCGTGATTCAGTGCCAAAATCGATTGACTAAACATTAATTCATCTTCATCAAGAGTGATTCCTTCACTAGGAATCGCAACAATTTTTTCACTAGAATAGTCAGCTTTGTATGGAATTTGATCTAAGTAAAATTCCATGTCTTCGAGCCACGACATATCGTCTCCAGACAAAGCATCAAGGCAAATCTCAGGGTTGTCTTTGTCTATTGTCACATTACCTTCAGCATCGAGATTATCCCAAACCGCATTATTAGAAATTGAGGATACGTTTACGGTTTGCTGATATTTTGATTTGAGTTCTATACACGATTTTGGATCGTCCAAATCTCCGTTAAACTGCCAAGAACCAATAGGATAGAGACTCTGGTTAGGCACTACTTTGTGTTTGATGATTTCATTATCGATTTGCCATAACAACTCCATCGAAGTAGTATTCCACTCTTCTTGCCATTGGATATTGAATTTCAGCCGAATCGATTCTTGTGGATTTACTTGACCCGAACACGAAAACTGTGATTCGGCAGTTCCTGATTTGCAATCAATTTCCACTAAACTAGAGGCACCATATATTCCTCCAAGATAAGTTATTTTCCAATCCTGTACAATTAGTGAGGGATTGCTTACAGACATGGTTTGATTGAACCAACCATCTTTGATTACTAACTTATCTTCACCGATATCCCATTCGATTTCTTCGTCCCAATATTCATCCTCATAGAATGGAATTTGCGCTGGCAGAGCTAACATGAATGATAGGAAAAGTATGATTCCAAGTCTTCTGTGATCAGAATCTGGTAAGCCCTTGAAATCATCAAGAACTATTGGTAGGCGGGGATCGCTTCCTTTGGTGATTAGTAGAGATGCACATAAGGCAACAACTGGAACCCAAATGCTCCAACCGGCAAATGCTCCGAATAAAAATGCAAACAAAAGTACAACCATCAATAGCATTACTTGAGTAGAACCTGATCTCGCTTCAGGAATCCCCATTCTTGCAATTAGAATTCTTCCGCCTGGGAATGTTGGTATTGGCAATAGTGAGACCCATCCTAAGAAAGTCAGTGTCATCCCTGCCCTTGTCAATGGATGTGCCCAAGAAGTCTTGAGTAACATAGCAACTTCGCCCTCCATACTCAAACCAATCAAGTTAATCAAAAGCGGCAACTCAAGCGCTAGAGGAGATGTTTCCAAAGGCACAACATCTGGAGTCAGTTTTAGCCCAAGTAGAGTGAAGCCCATTCCCAAAATGATCAAAACCAGTGGTGTAGAAAGTGCTGAATTGCCCATTGATGAGCGGTCAGGCCATAAGCGTGCATCGCTTCTTGGCAAGGATGCAAAACCAAGAATTCCAAACGGCCACCAAATCATTGCAGGCCCTGGGATAGGAAATAGGTGAGGCAGGTGCACTCCCCTTTGCCCAGCAATCCATTTTTGTGCAGATGATGCGATGAATAGGGCGCTAAACAACGGCAACGTATAACCAACAAAAGCATCTAGTGTAACATTAGAGAAAAACCAACCATCGTCTGGCCGAGCGCCTTCCATCCACAATTCTCCTGCCAATAGTGTAGTCATCAGAGAGAGAATCCACATTGATGCAACAAATCTTGGGGAAGGCCACTGATGAATTGGGTCAGGGATTAGTTGTAAAATCCATGGTTCGTCGGGGTATAGGCGAGCACTATAACCGAGTGTATCCAAGTGCTGGTTAATCGATTCAAGTACCTCATGCATATCTTCGTCTTCTTTTTCTGAGACCAAATATGTTGGAGTCCTACCTCCTATGTCTTCTAAGACATGACAATATCTTGAAAGAACTCTTTGAAACAATTCACGGCTAGTCCATGAATCCTTATGCGCAGGAATGACTTCTTCTTCGGACACAGAGCAAGCCTCCCAATGTACTTGGGGGTACATCCGACCTCAATGAATGAATCGGGTGCAAATCACTTATTCTTGAATCGCTTAAGACGGAATGTTTCTTCTCTTTCCATCTCTTCAAGCCTTAGTTGAATGAAAACTCTAGCTTCTTCTAATTCGGGAATGACCTTGAACTCAAGAGCGTTTACACGCCTCTTAGTCGCTTCAATTTCAGCAAGAAGACGCTTTAGAGTGGCTTCCATTTCTGCTGCCTTGACCATTCTTTCAATCAGATTTCCAAAAGAATCTGCTGCTTCATCAATATAGGGAGAGGAACCTGTGAAACCGATAGATCTCTCTCCGAAAGCCTGCTTTAGGTTAGTTCCTGAAACCGAAGGGACAACTACTCCCATGATGTTTCTTCGCTCAACTTCGACCTCAGGAGATGCAGAGTTTGCGATTGCTGCAGAGCGAACCTTCAATCCACCTTCGATAGCATTGGCTAAATCAATTCGTGATTTTGCTAATACATAGGATTCAGTAAGTGCTCTCTTTGCTTTAATCATATCAGAAAGAAGTGTTCTAAATTCGTGGAATAGACCATCTCGCTTCATCTTTAGCAGTTTGTAACCATTCTTGGTCTGCTTAATTCTGCGTTTGAGGTTTATCAATTCGCTACGGGTTGGTTTAATGTCCAATGCCATTTGATTTCACCTCCTTTGGTTTCCAATAATGAGTTTCACTTCCTGTTATCAGGATGGTACTTCTCAATCCACTTTTGGTCAAGACGAACTAGGTACTTGGTGTCAATGTCAGACATCAAAGTCCAACATAGATCAAGAGTTTCATCGATTGAACGGTCTTCATCACGAGATTGTCGCAAGAATTTGTCTTCGAATACACCTGAGAAGTCAAGCAGTTGCTTGTCACGCTCATTCAGTGCATCTTCACCGACAATAGCTACCAATCCACGAAGTTCACGGCCTTGTGCATAAGCCGCATACATCTGATCGGACACAGACTTATGGTCCTCACGAGTTGTTTTCTCACCGATACATGAACCCATCAAACGTGATAGCGAAGGCAATACATTGATTGGCGGATAGATACCTGCTTGGTGTAATTCACGAGAGATAACAATCTGTCCTTCAGTAATATATCCTGAAAGGTCAGGGATCGGGTGGGTGATATCGTCACCAGGCATTGTCAAAATTGGGAATTGGGTAATGCTTCCTTTCTTACCCTTTACAATTCCCGCACGCTCGTATAGCATTGCAAGGTCAGTGTACATGTAACCAGGATATCCACGACGACCAGGTACTTCTTCACGAGCAGCACCGATTTGACGCAGAGCATCACAATAGTTTGTCATGTCAGTATAGATAACCAGTACGTGGTAATCCTTCTCGAATGCAAGATATTCCGCTGCAGTTAGAGCCAGACGAGGAGTGATGATTCGCTCGACCGCTGGGTCGTCTGCTAAGTTAACGAATAGTACCGCATTCTCAAGGGCACCAGTACGCTCAAGGTCGCTACGGAAGAAATTGAATTCTTCAGCAGTAATTCCCATAGCACAGAATACTACAATGAATTCTTCATCTGAGCCCTTTAGTTTGGCTTGACGTGCAATTTGCAAAGCAATGTCATTGTGTGGCAGACCAGATGCTGAGAAAATTGGCAACTTCTGTCCACGAACTAAGGTAGTACAACAGTCAATAGCACTGATTCCAGTTTGAATGAAATCGTGTGGACTTTGACGGGAGTATGGATTGATAGCAGCACCAATGATGTCAGCGTTTTCTTCTGCAACGATATCAGGTCCGCCGTCACGTGGGCGTCCTGCACCGTCAAGAATACGGCCGATTAGGTCATCAGAAACAGGGAGTTTAAACACGTCTCCCATAAATTTGACACCAGTATTCAAGTCTACTCCTGCAGTTCCTTCGAAAACCTGTACAACAACAAGTTCGTCAGATGTATCAAGAACCTGTCCATTCTTTGTGGTTCCATTATTCAAGCGTAGTTGAACAATTTCTCCGAATGCTACAGGTTCTGTCTTGTTCAAGAAGACCAGTGGTCCCTTGACGTCAGTGATGGTTCGATATTCCTTTCCAGACATTTCAATTCCTCCTTCAATTCTCCTCAATCGCAGCTGCGATTTCTTCATTCATCTTTTCAACAAGTCCGTCGATTTCATCCTTGTAGGTTGCTTCGAAGCGACCACGCATCAAATCAGTCCTAGCCGGGACATTCACAACATCTTGAAGGTCAGCACCAGCCGACATTGCACTCTTTGCGGACTCTTGGAAGGTTAAGATCGCCTTAGCCATCTTGTAGTGCAGATCTACTGCACAGAAAGCGTCAACATCGTGGAAACCATTCTGTTGTAAGAAGTATTCACGAATCATACGTGCCACTTCTAGAGTTAATTGCTGGTCTACCGGCAAAGCGTCGGAACCGACCAATTGTACAATTTCTTGTAATTCTGCTTCAATTTGAAGCAGACCGCTAATCGCAGTTCTAATCTCAGGGTAGTCCTGTGCAATATTATCACGGAACCACTGATCTAGAGATGGAGGATATAGACTGTAAGAGCCTAGCCAGTTGATAGCAGGGAAGTGCCTTTGTCGGGCAAGACCTGCATCCAGTCCCCAGAATACCTTAACGATACGAAGAGTACCTTGGGAAACCGGCTCAGAGATGTCACCACCAGGTGGTGATACCGCTCCAATAACTGTTACAGAGCCGTCGTCACCATTCAGGGTTTGAACACGGCCCGCACGCTCATAGAATTCTGCAATTCTGCTTGATAGGTAAGCAGGATATCCTTCTTCACCAGGCATTTCTTCTAGACGGGAAGAAATCTCACGCATTGCTTCTGCCCAACGGCTGGTTGAATCAGCCATCAGTGCGACATCGTATCCCATGTCACGGAAGTATTCTGCAATTGTAATTCCAGTGTATACGGATGCTTCACGAGCAGCTACAGGCATGTTGGAGGTATTTGCAATCATGACCGTTCTGTTCATCAGAGGCTTGCCGGTGTTAGGATCTATTAGGTGAGGGAACTCGTCCAAAACTTCTGTCATTTCGTTTCCACGCTCACCACATCCGATGTACACAACAATCTGTGCGTCGGAGTACTTCGCTAAGGATTGCTGAGTAACTGTCTTTCCAGAACCGAATGGTCCTGGGATACCTGCTGCTCCACCCTTCGCCAGTGGGAAGAGGAAGTCGAGGATGCGCATTCCAGTAATTAGTGGTGTATCTGGTGCATACTTCTGCTGATATGGACGAGGTGTACGTACTGGCCACTTCTGCATCATCTGCATTGTTGTGCCATCTTCTAGGGTACAAACATCCTCTGTCACATTGAAATCGCCAGACGAAATTGACTTGACTGTGCCGCCTTTACCAGGTGGGACCATAATCTTGTGAACAATGGTTTCAGTCTCTTGGACTGTACCGATTACTTGTCCACTAACGACTTCATCGCCTTTGGAAACAGTGGCTTCAAACTTCCACTTTCTTTCCATGTCGAATCCATCTGCATCAACACCTCTAGTGATGAATACACCCATGACTTCTTCGAGAGTAGCCAGCGGCCGCTGAATACCATCATAGATTTGGGTTAACAGTCCAGGTCCTAGTGCGACAGACAGTGTCTCACGCGTATTCAATACCGGTTCGCCTGGGCGAATACCGCTGGTATCTTCGTACACTTGAATGACTGCTTTATCGCCGTGTAATTCGATGACCTCACCCATGAGACCCTCGTGTCCTACACGAACCACATCATACATTCCGGCTTCCATTCCTGTAGCTGTAACCACAGGTCCAGATATTCGGTAAATTACTCCTTCATTGCTCATTTCCTCTTCCTCCTTGGATTTGGTTGGAATCACTTCCAAAGGTCAACTCCTATTGCCTTGCGAATTGTTTCGCGTAGGGTCGTGTCCTCCTCGGTTCCAATTCCTAGAACCGTAGGAGTAACACTTTCTGAAAGTCTCTCACGAAGACGTTCAGGTAGGGCGGACAGAACCGCGGAGTCGACCACCACGATTCCCACACCCTTCGTTGTGAGTAAATCCCTGAAGACTTTGGAAGTTGCTTCCTCACCTTCAGGGTTAAACAGAGTACTAATGCCTGCCAATTGGAATCCGAGTGTGAACTCGGGACTGCCTACTACTGCGATTTCCATATATGCCACCTCAAAGAACGTGTGCCTCCAGCACTTCTGTTGCCAATCCAGCCATACGGCCACGAACAATGAAGCGTAGATCTTCAATCTCCTGTACCTTTGCTGAAACATAGTGAATCACAGGTAGTGCGGAAATTGGATGGAGGTAACTCAAACGTTGCATCTGTGCGTTTTCTCGATTACGCAACCAAGTTACAACGGGGTCAAGAGTATTATTTTCATCAGAATCAGAAATAGCCACTTGGAAACCCTCGGTGTCAAAATTATTTGACAAACGTAGTACATCGAGGAGTCCTTCTCTACTGCCTGCGGCTTGTGAGAAACTCCTCTCTTTTATCAGACGGCCACCAGTGATGAGCGCCTGTATGATTTCCTCGGATGACAAGCCAAAAGCATGTCCTTCGAGTATGTTAATTATATTGCGATGATCAATTTCACCTGCTAAGTGATTGCGTAAGATTCGAACTTCTGGTGCACTGCCTTTTAATTTGCTTAATGAGTGCTTGAAATAATGTCGGTCTAAAGCATCTTCATATGCTTGCAACCCTTCATCCTCTCCCAATGTAAGAAGCGCTTTTCCAAACGGAAGTCTGCGCATCTGTTCTACAGCATCACGTAGAGTGTTTGCTTCTTCAATCATCTTCAACCATGGAGTGTTTACTTCACTCTGCTCAGGAAGTATCGAATAACTGACCTTGCTGACTTCGACCTCATTTACTACAGCTCGAAGTACGACCTTTGCATTGTGGTAGCGGAATCTTCCTGTATAAATCTCTACGAGTTTACGGACATTTCCACTACATAGTTTCATAATATTTGTTAGTTCATTTTCAAGATTGTGTGTTAATGCCACTTCTACTAGATCACTACCTGTGTATTGTCCAGCATATAGGTCAATTTCAGTTCTGTAACCACTATCTGCTACTGAAACAGTTAGTTGTTCAGGTGTCTGTTGAATCAACTGACGTAAACGTGTACGGTCCATTAGACCTGCTTTACGCGCCTTAGCACGTGCAGCCACGTAACCTGTATTTGACCCTAGTATTGGCATTTTTATCTCTCCTTATTCAACCAAATAATGTATCGTTAATTGCTGCTCTTTTTTCCGACCAAGCATTTTCAAGCAAAGTATCAAAACGCATATCGAAAGATATTGTTCCATCTTCGGCTTCCAATACAAATCCGCCCAGTCCATCGACGTCATCGCCAATTTTGTATCCCTTTGCGGCATCTTCCAGGGCAGCACGATCTATACTAGTAGGTCGCAATACCATCTTTCCTTTACCAATGTCACTAGCTTGTTTTACCAAATGTTTCAACAAACTAGCACGACCAGCAAGGCTAGCATTTCCTATTTGCTCGCGTGCAGATGCTAAAGTTGCATCTAATTCGATTCTACGAGCGACTAATACTTCTTTTTGGTTGGCTTGACGCGCTGAAGCAACAATTTCTCGTGAAAGTTGTTCTGCTTCTTTGTCTGCCTTACCTGATGCAGTGCTTGTAATCGATTTTGCACGTTCTTTTGCTTCAGAAAGAATGGCTTTGGCTTCCTTTTCAGCAGCCTTGATCAATTCAGCAGCTTCTGAATTTGCAGAAGCCTGAATATCTTTGGCTAATTTTTCCAATGTCATATCTTCATCTCCTATATCTCAAAGGATCTAGTCCCTTGAAATGGTTCTCAAAGTAAGAACAGGGGCATCATACCCAAGATAACTAGAGATTCTGGCAGAGCAGTGAAAATCAATGCTACACCGAACTTGCTATCATCTTCAGCTAGCATACCAACAGCAGCACTACCGATTCCACCTTGTGAAATTCCAGCACCAACTGCTGCAAGACCAAGAGCAATACCTGCTCCGATGTTCTTTCCGTATACTTCTGTAGATGCGTTATCTTCAGCCACTGCGCCCTGCGCAATCATCATTATACCCATTAGTACAATTAGAACACGTAGGCTAGTTTTTACAACGTTTTTGTTCATTTTTTATTCCTCCAAATTTGTCCATTATTGGGACTATGATCTATGTATTCTCCACATTTAAGTCACGGCCACCAAACGGGCGAAATTCTTGCCCGGAGCCGTCGTGGAACTTGCTCATCCATTCTACGAAGTGTAGACGGACTGCATGTATTGAAGGTGAAAGAATGCCTAATAATAAGGCGAAAGTTTGTACTGAGATCCATAGGATGAAACAGGCGATTAAGACAAGATAGTTGCCATCATTAAATGCCTCTACCATATTGAAGAATCCCATGTTATTGCCTAATTCTGCAATTTTCACTCCAGCAACACCAACCGCCATAATTCGTAGATATGACAGTGTATTTGCTAGTAAACCGAATAACTCGATTGGACCCATGATAAATCCACCAACCCATCCGAATTTTTCGTAAATTGCTAATCCAATAATCAGACAACCCAATCCAAACAAGATTGCTATCGACCATCCTGTTAGAGAAAATAACTCGTATCTTTCGTCAGTGATGAAGCGGAAGATATGTCCAAATCCACCAAACATAATGAACAACCAAGACCCTTTCTCGAAGAATGCTGCGGCTAGTCCATGAGCCCTGAATACATTGATGAATCCGATTACAAATCCGATTACGATGTGTGTCGCTCCAAGATATATGGAAAGAAGGACATAGTCCATCATTCCAACTCCGACTCTATGGAATGGAATATGTGTATCACTCATCTTTAGAGTGTGTGAGAAAAAGTGTGGTAAATGGATGGCATCGTGGAAATTGTGGTACATATGAGTGAGAGGAGCCCAATCGAAATAATGTTCAGTACCATCTATAATGAATCCAAATGCTTCAGCTGTCAAGAAACCGAAGATGAATGTGGCAATTCCCATATTCATCATTATTCGTGATGCAAATGCCCCTGTAGGTATATGTCCAAATTTATTCTTGAGAGCCATTGAAATTAACATTATTATTAATCCGTATCCCATGTCTCCAAGAATTAATCCAAAAAATAGCGGGAATGTGAATGCCATCATTGTGGTAGGATCTATTGTACCATATTTTGGACGGCCCACGAGGTTGGTCAATAGCGATGCGTGTCTTGTGGAGCCCAGAGTATTATACTCTACAGGAGGATACTCTTGATGGTGATCTTCATCGTGATGGTGATGGTCTTCCTTGAATTCCTGAATAGTGAGATGTGATGATACTTTTGACAACTTTGAACTTATTTCACCGGCTGAACTTGTAGGCACCCAAGCCTCCATAGCATATGCATGTGCACTTGTAGCACAAAGCGTGTGTCCAGTTAGAATTTGATTCTCTCGTTGCAAGTATTCTTGCATTGCAACAGAAATTCTACCATTCCTTTCAGACCAGGTTTGTTTTGCTTCTTCTGAATTCTTAATTTCCAGTTCTAACGAAGTTATCTCTTTCTTTGCTTCAACTAACAATGAAGAAGGAGTTCCTTCGCCACTTGGAATCTGTATAGGGTTGCTACCTAATTCGCCTAAGGCCATCTGGACTTCAGCAGCTTCTTTACCCACACAAGCCACAGCGATTACATTACCTGCAACATGCATTTCTACCCTGTCACGCAAGTCTCCAAACACTTGTTTGGCTTTTGCAACTTTTGTAGTCTCTCCCACATAGACTTCTATTGATTCAATTCCAGTCATCAATTCTAGTGGAATATTCAATGGAGAAATTGTTTCCAATATGGAAACTCTTTCATTCAATCGTGCTAAATCTGCTTTAGCATTACTTTCTGAATTGATAACCTCTAGTATTGCATCAAGTTTGTCGGAGAATCCCCCTCCAGTACCTTTTCCATTGAATTGTTTTTCAACTTCAGAAGATTGAATTGGCCCTTCACGATTAGAACATTTTAGTTCTTGGTTTACTGCACGTACTTTAGCAAGCAAAGTAGAAATCTCATCTGCATCAGAGTGAGGTGTACCTACTGCAATTCCTTCTTCATCTCCACTATACGGTGTGATGTGTACATTTCCGAGATCAGCACATGCACGCAATGCTGAATCTAAATCGTCAGTATTACCGGCGATTACAAGGCGTGACATCTCAACAACGCTGAACATATTTGCACCTCAGTTTGGCATCATTGAGTCGATTAAGATCTGTACAGCCGCGGCACGGCGTTCTCCTGCTGAAGATTGTATGTCTCCAACTGCTTTTGTGCCCTCAGCTTGTACTCCTTCAGCCTCTTTTCCAGCCTTTCCACGTGCCGTATCTAGAGTTGCCGAAGTCGAACTCACTGCTCCATCCTGAGCTTTTTGTACAATTTCTAGGGAAGATTTCCTTGCATCTGCCACAATTTTAGAAGCCTTTTCTTTAGAGGATTCTATCTTAGATTCCGCTGCTGCTTCTGCATCTTTTATACTTTGTAGTACGTCTGCTAGACCCACAGTAAACACCCTAGTATTCGGCCCCAATGAAAAGGGGTTCATAACCCATGTGGTCCTAATCTCAAACATTTCGAAGCGAGACTCAAGGAATTCGCACCAAACCGTCAAAGCCCAAATCCATGCCCGACAACCATGTCCGACCGCTCCAGCACCGGAGGCTTCGATGCCTCGGGGATAGATGAGGAAGCATGGACTGAACTTGAAAAACAACTCGAGGCAACCATTCCTGTTTACGATAAAGTCAACAAAATCATGACTTTAGGGTTCGACAAAGGAATGCGAAAACATGTTCGGAATCATGCCAAATCAGGTATGAAAATTCTAGAGGTAGGGTGCGGCCCGGGTTCTTTTGCCGTTGACCTTGTCGGAATGGATTTAACCTGCTTGGACCCGAGTGCTGAAATGCTTAAAGTTTGCAAAAAAAGAGTAGATGAAGTTCGTTCAAACCGGGGAGAAAAACCTGCGGAATATGTTCAAGCGATAGCAGAAGAAATTCCTCTGCCTGACAATACCTTTGACAGGGTTTTCTGTTTATTCTCATTTAGAGATTTCAAAGACAAAAGACAAGGTTTAGCGGAGATTTTCCGAGTCCTAAAACCAGGTGGCCAATTGGTGATTTGTGATGCGGGTAAAGCAAACTGGTTGCACGGTTTATTCGGCAGAATCTACATGGCGACATTCGTACAATTGGTTGCGAGAATTGTTACTAGAGACCCAAATCATCCTTGGAAATGGTTAGCGAGAACCTACACTCATTATGGAACCCATTCCTATTACAAGAAAATGATGAAGGATGTGGGTTACACGAACATCAAAGCAAGGCTACTGTTCCCAGGAATGTCCAGCAGGTTCAAAGCGCACAAACCTGAGTGAATTTACTTCAGGAAATACAATAAATTTTAGACCATTTTACGATAAGTGTAGATGTCCGAATGGTGAAATCATGGCTGCTGTGAACGGGAAAGGGTCAACCTCCAAGAAATTGGAAGATTTTTACTCTTTGAATGTGAACCTCTATCGAGAAATCGCAGATGATGAAAGGGTACCAGGTGGTAATTTCGTTGAGCCGATGGAATACGTCAAACCATATGTTGACAAATTTTATTTCGAGGAGGAGGCGACAAATTTTCCCAAAAATCTTGATTCTAGAATTCATCGATGGGTCCCTTATCTAGAAGGTTTTTCTGGAGAATTTGTTGAAGAATTGTTCTTGGAACTCAACATAGGGTCACAACATAAAATCCTTGACCCATTTGCAGGTTGTGGAACTACCAACTTGACTTGCAAGATAAACAAAATACCCTCAGTAGGAATTGAAATCAACCCTACAATGCACTCGATTTTACAAACCAAACTTGATTGGGACGTAGATTTAATCGAGTTGCGTAAAATAATCGATAGTTTTGCAGTTCCCAAAAAGATCACATTGAAGCCGCCTGAATTTTTGGATAATAAAAGACAATTTTTGCCTGGAATTTTGCAAAACCTATGTGGGATTAAGCAATTCATCAAAGGGATTGAGTGCGATAAAGTAAGGGCCTTGATGTTAACTGCATTTGCCAGTATATTACTAGACTCAAGTAATCTAAAACGCTCACCTTCGGTTGGCTATACCACGAAAAATTACCTGCATGATGATTATCCTGTTGAACAGTTCAAAATTAAAATCGAGCAAATTTTTGAAGATTTGAAATCTGTTCAAGCAGAATTTAGTCACAAAATCGAGTCTAAAGTTCATTTAGGAAATTCATCAGTCAAGATACTTGATGCAGAGTCCATCGATTATACAATTACTTCACCACCCTACCTGAATTTCTTCGACTACCCTGGCAACTACAAACTCGAAATGGGGTGGCTTGAGCATGTTAGTTCAACCAAAGATTTGAAACGAATCAAAGACGAAATGGTTCCATGTGACAATATTTCTCGAGGGTTGGTTAAGGAATATCTAGGAAAGGATAGAATTTATGCTGATGAATGGCTTGAATACATCGAGCGTACAATACAGGAAAATACAGATGTGAGGCCAAAGATAAGGCGTACAGACTTCCCAGGAATTGTCAAGAAATATTTTGATGATATGGCGATGATTATTCAGCATGTAGCACATGCAACAAAGCCTGGTGGAATGCTGATGTTAGTAGTGGGAGATTCATTGTTGACCGATGTTTATGTCCCTACAGATCTACTACTTGTTCGCATAGCTGAACAGGAAGGTTTTGAATTAGAGAAAATCAAAATCACACGTTCACGACGCTCAGGAATCCGTCGCTCTTTCAGGTTGAGAGAGACCGTCGCCTATCTGAAGAAATCAAAAGTTGCCTATAGCGCGTAAAGAAGGTATACAAGTCGACAGATTCATAGAAATTCTGGCGAATATGATAACAAAGAAGGCGCTGAAAGTTACTGTTAAACTATTCCATCAATTCAATTGGCTGCTATTACTCGTTATGTTGGAAGTATTCAATCATAATGTATGCATATATCGCTACGAATAAATAAGCCAAAAATAAACCCATAAGTAATGCAAGTGGCCATTTGATAATAGCCCAAATGCGTTTCCACTGAATCTTGAATTTTATGTTCATATGACATCTCTAGTCTTTGATATTGATGTGCATAATCAGGCGATACGCTCGACTGTCTCTGGAGTGATTCCTTCTTCTGGGGTTACTCTAAACACCATGATTGAGAGATTCTCGGGTGCATTTCTAAACTTGGATACGGTCATTGAGGTCTCGAAATCAGAACCGATAGTACGTACTCTGAAATCACAAACCATGTCTGCAATCGCAGCCATTTCTTGCTTAATTGCAGGCGTAATTGTGTCCTTTGAAACTGTGACGAAAAGGATTCCACGGTGTATTTGGGTATGTGCCTGCATCATTCTAAGCATAGCTACCACACGGCTCTGGTCTTCTCTTTGCATGAAGAAATCAAGAGAATCGATTACCGCTCTGAAATATGGACCCATAGCCATAATCTCATTAGTCATCTCAGTGAGGAAATCCTGAGTGTCATCATCTACGAATCTTGTTTGAGCAAGCCTTTGGATATCAGGCAGTTTGAAACCTTCAAGACGATAGCGGCTCGCCAGCAATTCTTTCTCCAATACTTTCGCGTTGTATTCTTCACCGAGCGTTCTGACTGCAATATCAGTTGGCCATTTGTACTTGCTGAAAACCCTAGCAATCTCTAACTGACTCTCATTAGTTGAGATTAGAATCGTATTGTCAGGCTCCTCTGCTGGAGATGTAAGTTGTTTAGCGAATAATTCTGAACCTGCACCTGTTTCAGTAAATCCAACAACCAAGAAACCTCTCGGCACCCCGCCATTCATTGCATTGTCGAACTTTGGAACTCCGAAACTTCCTACACTGCCAAAGAATTCCTCATCGTCAGGACTGAATTTGATTTGCTTATTCATCTAATCAGCACCTCAATGAATGACAACTTGTCCACGATCGATTAAATCGGTACAATACAAGTCCAAGTTGGATAAAACCGTTGGAGGAACCTGGTCTGGAACATTCAAAATTACAGACAAAACCTCTCGTTGACGGAATGTGTTGATGAAAGTGTGAAGGTATTCGGCTAGCATCCTTTCTTCGTTGTAAATTGCAAGAGCATTTACCGAATCAATCAGAACGAAATTGCGCTCAGTGTTAGCAATTCTCAAGATGTAAAGAGTCCTTAGTAGGACGCTTTCTAGCATAATTGGACTATCGACAAATGTGACATTATCATAAGGAACATCGGTACCTCCCAGAATTCCAGAAGATACCAAATCTACGAATTGGATGTTTGAAACATCTACTCCGATTGCTTCGAAAGCCTCGATAATTTCTACAGCACCACGGGTTGCACAAATGTAGACACCTCCCATCTCAAACATCTGCATAAGAGGAATCATAGTGGATGCTGTAACCATAAATGCATTAGAATTTCCACATCTAACTTGAATTGAAGAATTTAGGCTGACTTCTGTCAGTTGTTCAGCAATTCTTTGGTCCAGTTCAAACATGATTACGCCCCCCATCTGTTAGTCTTATCACTAACTGCTCCCCATTTCAGCATAGGCGTTAGCATTACTCCCAAAGGAGTCAATTCAATGGCATGCTTGGCACGAGAATGGGGCGAACCTCTCATCTTTACCACTTGAAGGAATCTGAGTAAGTGGCCCATTCTCTCTACATCGCCCATAACTATAATTCCGTCAGCAATCGCTTCTTCTACACCGAATGAAGACCAGTGTGCGTTCTCTGAGGCTGAAGTGATTTCAGAAATCAAAATTGTCGTACATCCTAAAGTCGCCA
Source organism: uncultured Candidatus Poseidoniales archaeon (assembly GCA_964516645.1). Lineage (GTDB taxonomy): Archaea > Thermoplasmatota > Poseidoniia > Poseidoniales > Poseidoniaceae > MGIIa-K1. Next base: position 5,311 of record CAZEXE010000009.1, on the reverse strand, counting down.
ACTTCTTTCCTAATGTGAACAAGAAATCTCGAATCAATTGTTCGCTCTTAATTTTGTAACATAGAGTAGTTACAGAATCGATGACTAGCCTAGTGACACCAATAGTGTTCACGATATCTACAATCGCTTTAATCAGGGCGTGGACGTCATCTAAATCGAAAGATGCTTTGTCTAATCCTAACCAAGAATACAATACGTCCATATCGAATACGTTGATTAGACCACTATCGATCATATTCATGTCGAAGAAAGCATATTGACGAATGTTCTCCAGTAATTTTACACTCGGCTCTGTAGCAGTGAAATGTGCACAAGCTTCACCCGCTAGTGCGCCACGGACTAAGAATTCCATACCAAAAGTTGTCTTTCCAGAACCGCACGTTCCGGCAGCCAAAACTGTAGAACCATAAGGGATTCCACCCCTTAGGATTTCATCCATTCCATGAATACCCGTGATACAACGGTCGCGGGTGTAAACGGTCGCAGGCTGCATGGGTAACACTCAAGCCAATCAATCACAGTAAATGAACGATACGCCAAAATCGCTCAGACATCTCCCGGTGTTGGAGTGTCTGAAACAATCCAAGATGCGCCTTGAGAAGGGGGGCCTCCATTCCACACTATCGTGTTGTCCTGGAGTATTCCAGAAGCAGCACTCCATTCGATTTTGCAAACTTGAGTGCCTGTTCCTTCATCCTCCTCAGCGAACAACATACGCAATCTTCCTGTATTATCATCAAGGCCACTAACAGAACCTACGCCTAAGAACCCGGTAGAACCGAGATCATACACCACGCTCGCATTACCAATTTCTTGTGAAGCAGGGTCTCCACTAAACAATGCTATGCCCCCTCCGGGAATCACTCCTTCCTTGTAGAGATAATCGCTAGAACCACTGGTTCCGCTTCGCTCAAACGACCAACCTTTGAGAGAAAGGGCGAATCCGTTGTAATTTTGCACTTCAATCCACTCAGGGGCTCCACTAGATGGACGAGGTGATACTTCGGTAATTCTGAGAACTTTAGGAGCCTTACCTCCATCATGTACCTCTAAACTTACTGAGATTACATCTTCTCCGCTGATAAATATTCGATTTGCGACTGAAGATGTACTCGCAGTCGAGCGGTCAGAACCGCCATCGAACAAGACTAACCCAATGCGAGAAGAATTTGATGATGACTCTACTTGAACCAATAATCTAACCTGCAAATCATCAGATAGGCCAAGGCCGCTTGTCATTGCTTCAATACTCACATTTGACAAAGCATCGATTCTATCCAAATCCAACAAGCCATTACTAATGATTCCTGGTTGTAATACTCCTTCATACAATTTGGTCACGGGAATTTGATGCCAATCTTCTGTTGCATTGGCTTGGTCCCTAACTCCATCAACATAGGGAACATACCAACCTTCACCATTGGTCAATCTATCCAAGCCATCTACAGCAGACCTGTCTACTAAATCAGAATAAGGGTCATTGCTACCAAGTTCTAATTGTACAAGAGACATGAATGCAGTAAGAATCATCAAGAATAAAGTGAAAGCAGATAGGAATTCGACAACAGCAACAACCGCTTCGTCTCCTTGTTGAGGAGATTTTCGAGGGTACTGGCTGCTCTGCATATGAAGTGGGGTGAGTCCAAGAGTCATGAGGATGTCGCCAGAATATACTACAATGTTAACAATAGTAAAGAAATCGACTTTAGTCACCGATTGATATTTGAGGGGCGGATGGTAGGACAACATGATGTCCAGCGCGTATGCTGTATCCAACAGACGCTCTTCAAAGAAGAGTATTGGCTTAGTTGGGCTTCTAGTTCTGTCATCACTCGGGGGAATTCTGTTAGCTCCTACCGCATCTGCATCAGTGAGCGGAGATTATGAAATCACGGCTTCGATTTCACCACGCCCTGATGTATTCATGTCTTCTTGGGACCCTATCTCCATTGAAGTACAAGTAACAAACTCTGGCTTCTTCATTAACTCTCAATCTCGACCAATAGAGTGGTTCGTCTGTGAAGGGTACCAAGATGAAAACTCTTGTTACATTGACAGAGAAGATCACGGCACAGGTTCTATCGAACCATTAGGTATCGGGGCTCACACTAATTATTCGTTCACTCAGAACTTTAATCCAAATGGAGATGAGGGCGCCTATACGCTGGTTTATAGATTCATAGACCCTGATACAAACACTTCAAATGATGTTGGAATATACAATTTTAACATATCGAGAAGCCTAGTGGATGTTAGTTTCGAGCCTCAAAACCCAATTAGTCAACTCAATAATTTAGCACAATACGATGGTGAATTAATTCTGAACACAGATACCGATTACGTGATGGGTATTGATGGTATTGTCACATCTTGTGGAGCATGTGGGCTTGAAGCGGATTTGGGGTGGAAACTTTTCGATACCTTTGGGGTAGAGCGTGCCAACTCAACCACCACATACACCGACTTACCTGCATGGGGGCAGAGTTCTTTCACTCGTGACATGCCTGCTCTGAATTTTGATACAGAAGGTGCCTACACCATGATCTTCGGAATCCTTGGTTCTAATGGAACCCCTTCAGGAGATATGAATTCATTCAATGATTTACAAAGCATAGAGGTATTTTTTGATGATACTGTAGACTTGCAAATCACCTCGATGTTTCCCCTTAACGCTCCAAGTTCTGCTGATTATTACTATGGTAACGATAGCGTCGCAGTTACGATTACCAATCTAGGTAATCATACTGTAATTGAACCATTAGTTCGATTCACTGTAATGGATTTGGACGAACAAACTGAATCGGAAGAGGATTGTCTGCCTACGGTGATTGTGCCTAGTCAAATCGTTACTTGTATTTTCGACTTGAATCATCTTGGCGACAAGAGATTGAAAGTTTTCATCAGTGAAGCATTGAATGAAGGTCTCGACGCTAAACCTTCAGACAATATTGTGAATGTACAGGCAGAAGTAATCGCTGGCGACATAAACCCTGTTATCGAGCAAAGTGATTTCTATGGAACTTACAATACTGCAGATAACATCACTTTCTCAGCAAGAACACTTTCTACCGCTGCATCTCCTTTGAGTTTCACTTGGTGGCAAGCCGGGATTCTACCCCTAGGTTCAGGTCAAGAATTGACAGTTCCTGCGAGTACAATTGGGCTTGGAGACCACTACATTTCGGTCAGGGCTACCGATTCATTAGGGACTTTGGAATCAGCAACGATAATGATTACAATTTTCAATAGTACAGACATTAGCAACGGCGATTGGCTGAATGGCTCAGCAGTTACACGTACTCACGCAACTGGAATTGCAACATACGATTATCCCCTCGCTGGTGTAAGTTATGGACCTGGTGAAGGATTAGAAGCACTCATCAGAATGTCAATAGATGTGGTTTCAACCACCGAGGAACCTAATGCTGGAATGGATTGGATGGAATTCGACATCAATCTTTCTAAGATCATCCCCGATAATGTGCCTCGAGAAAGTATTGCAATTCATCAATTACATGGATTCGAACAAATCGATTGGGACCCATTGGACTCTGCAAATTATTTCCAACTAATCGACAATGATACTCTGAGAGTACACATTACAGAAAATATGGACCTTCTCCTCGTTGGCGAATTACCTCCTCCAGATATTAACTTAACAAACCCAGAATTGACATTATTACCCGATGGTCAGATGCGCTTAGATTGGAATGCAACTGGTGACATTGATAATCCATATTTTGGAGGATGGAAGATTTACCGAGTTACAAGCCCAATAACAGCTTCAACGTACTTCCCTGATCCTACTGAAACCAGTAGCGCATTCATTTGGAATGGATTGATGCAGGGCGCATTGTCTGCAACTCTCGAAAGTACTACATCATCCTGGGTTGATGAAAGAGAATTAAAAACAGGAATTTGTTCTTCATATGCAATAATTCCAACTGATAGGACCGGTGAACCAGAGTATCTAGAGGCTAAAGTTTCACTCGCTGATGGGATACCTGGGTTGACTTGTGGTGATGCAATCGACCCTGACTCAGATGTTTCGGGATTGAAGGCATCAGTGACCTATAATAACGATACAGCATGCTTTGACATGTATAATGACTGGAACCGATGTTACGAAGTGACATTGACTTGGACATGGCCAGCACACGAGCCTGAGGGAGAAATCTCTTGGAATATGTATAGAATTGAACAGAAGCCTGATGAAATCGATTTAAGATTCATCGAACCAATCGCAACAGGTCTGGTGAATGTCCCAGGGGAACAAGGAACATTCACTCAAACTGGCATCGAATATGATGGAGTTATGCCGTACAGGACATACTACTACATCCTTACACCATTAGATGCCGTAGGAAACGAATTTACTTTGGTAGATTATCCTTCACAAAATGTAGAGAGAGTCTACATTGAAGACCAATACTGGAAATACAACGAATACCGAATACCGGAACCCCCTCCTCCAGAAGAACCGCCTTATGGAGTAGAATGGTTGGGGGGCTTGCAGGACTATATGGAAATAGAAAATTTCCAAATTGCAGGCATGGTGATGCTGCTTACAATAATGATCAATTTCATTGGCCTTCCATTGATTTTGAAGAAAAGAAAACGTATGAAGAGAGCAATCGCTAAGCGAGCAGCAAGTCAACCTGCTGATATGGATGATGATTTCCAAGATTTCTTCAACTGATTATTGCTAACCGTCTGCTTTATCTCAAATAGTAAAGTGGGGCGAATGCTTGCGGCGGTCGCATAGCCTGGCCATTGCGTCGGATTGCTAATCCGATGGGTCTTCCCACGGGGGTTCGAATCCCCCCCGCCGCGCCATTCTAGATTCATTCACATGGATGCGATAGCGACATAAGTCAGATTACTCATTGAGATTCCATGAAGCCATTCTTGGAACACCTGAACATGACATCAACAGACGTCGATGAAACCATCCGTTTCCTCCTGACCGCAATGCCGGAATTTAGCATTCGAGGAGAGGGCGGAGGTGAGAAAGCACAAAGCTGGGTCCATTTTGTCAAGTATGATTCCTATCTTTGCATCGAAGACCGTGGAGCCACCGAGAAGGGCCCTCACAAGCCTTACATTCACCCAGGGATGAATCACATAGGATTCGTTGTCAATGACGCTGCAGCATTAGCCAAACGCATGAAAGATGCTGGCTACAAGCAGGGTGCAACCTACCTAGACCACCCTCATAGACACCGTTACTACTTCTTCGACCATGATGAGAATGAATATGAGTTCGTCCAATACTTCAGTGAAATTCCAAGTGAAAGGAACGAATACTGAT
>CAZEXE010000008.1:0-45517 GCA_964516645.1 uncultured Candidatus Poseidoniales archaeon | reverse complement strand
GAGGGAGAGGTGGACGTTGGGGGATTTGAACCCCCGGCATCTTGGTTGCAAACCAAGCACTCTTCCAGCTGAGTTAAACGCCCTAGTAAACCAAGCGGGTAGGCTTCTCCCTTTTGAGGATTCACACGCGGTCAACTGTAGCATCACGGTCAGGGCCGAGACCCACTGATGAGATTGTAACTCCTAGGATAGATTCTAGTTTTGAAATGTAATTCTGAGCTGCAGAAGGCAGTCCAGTAAAACCGAGACCTTCCGAGTTGCATTTTCTTGCAATTCCCAACCACTCTTCAAGAGATTGTGAAGGGAAGCCAGGCATTGTGACATATACTGGTTCACAGTCTTCTAGTGCAATAGCGCTTGCTGGCATTTCGTTAATCTCTTTGTCACCCATCTTGTATCCAACACAGATTTTGATTTCATCTAACCCACCTAATACATCCAACTTGGTTAGAGCGATATCCGTGAATCCATTGATTCGGTTTGAATGGCGCATAACGACTGCATCAAACCAGCCACAACGTCGCTTTCTTCCGGTTGTTGTTCCAAATTCGTGTCCTACCGTTGTTAGGTGATCTCCTATTTCATCGAATAATTCGGTAGGCATGTGACCATTGCCAACACGGGTAATGTATGCCTTTGTGATTCCAATCACAGTATCAACATGACCTGGATGGATTCCTGCACCATGAGATGCATTGCCTCTGGAAGTAATTGATGATGTTACGAATGGGAAAGTTCCTTGATCGATATCGAGTAAACAACCCTGGGCTCCTTCAAGAATAATTCTATCACCCATTTTCAGTGCATTATCGAGTAGAATTCCAGTATCTGCAATCGCATGGCCAAACCTCATTCTTATCCAAGAGATTTGTTCCTCTAGTTCTTCAGCAGTTACTCTTTGTCGGCAACCTGCATTTTCGAGTGCGCTATTTTGGCGGTCTGCCATTTCTTGAAAATCACAGTAAGGGAGGTCTGCGAATCTAAGCCCTATGCGGTTGATTTTGTCGGCATATGTAGGGCCGATTCCTCTCCCAGTTGTTCCAATCTTCTTATCGAGGCCATCGATGTATGTGTGGAATGGTAGAATGATGTGTGCGCGATTAGAGATGAATAGGCGTTTTCCAGATGGATCACTTCCTCCACCCTCAACCCAATCATTCAACTCTCTGTCAAGGACCCACGGGTCAATTACCATCCCATCGCCCAAAACTAAGCCACAATCTTCGCGGGTGATGCCAGAAGGCAAGAGGTGGAACTTCAGCACTCTGTCACCTAGAACTACTGTATGACCTGCATTGTTACCGCCTTGGAATCTAGAGACCCATGTGGCGCTCTCTGCAAGCCTATCCACTAGCTTTCCTTTACCTTCATCTCCCCACTGGGCCCCGAGCACTACTGTGGCTGGCATACTTCTCAGCCCTAGCGCAGACCATATAGTGCATGAACTATGCGCATGGGATTATTGCCGAAAAACCGTCAAAATCGATAATTTTCACCCGCTAATGCACAGGGTTCGAAAGAGATGTTTCCATGTAAAGGAAACTCGGTTTTGATGCAAGAAAACCACGGGTTTAAATACTCCGAGAACACATAACTATTGTTCTCGGGAAAAAAGATACCTGCAACGGGCAGTCTCGCATCTACAAAGAGGGATTGCCACCGGTAACTTTATAAGCCTGTGACCCAACTACATAACTCGGGGTTGATAAGATATGCCACAAGATGAAGAAACCCGTCGCCAGGCGGATGAGAAGAAGAATATGCAACGAAATAACATAGCACGTAAGGGACTTGGTTCTAGCCGTCCTCAGCGTAGAGTCGTAGACGGCCACACCAAGCCTTGTGATGAGTGTGGAACTCTAGATTGGACAAATGACAACAGCCGTGGAGAGGTCTCTTGCGGTGGTTGCGGTTTGGTTGTTGAAGAGAATGTCATCGATCCAGGTATCGACTGGACAAACCATGACAGTACCACTGACCGTTCTCGTATCGGAGCACCAGCTACATACACATTGGCTGACAAGGGCTTGAACACTACCATCTCCCGTTCGGATTTGACTTCAGGTGCAGCAAGCCGCCTTGGTATGTCTGCAAAGGCCCGTCGCGATTGGAATCGTCGCAGAGTAATGGATGACCGTTCCAAGTCTCGTGCTAGCCGTGCTCGTAATCTAGTTAAGGCCAATCAGATGGTTCGTGACAAGTCTGGACTTCCTAAGTCCATGCAAGAAGAGGTATGTAGACTCTACAAGATTCTATCTCACCAAGGCTTCGTCACAGGTCGTTCTATCGCAGGAGTAACTGCTGCTTGCACCTATCTAGTTGCTCGCAGAGAGAATGTGCCAAGACAGATTCAAGAGATAAGTGAGATTTTCGAAGTAAACGAGAAAGAACTCTCTCGCATGATTCGTCACATCTCTCGCAAGTTCAACATGCACAAGATTTCCAGTCCAGCAGATTACTTTGGTCGTTTCATTAGTGACCTCAAGTTACCCGCCAACATTTCATTGCAAGTAGACCACCTTTGGGCTGCTCTCAAGCCACATGTCAATCTTTGGCAAGGCAAGAAACCAATGGGTGTAGCAGCTGCTCTAATCTACAAAGCAGCAGCAGAGAGCGGCCACAAGAGAACTCAAGCTGAAATTTGTAAAGTGGCAAAGGTCTCAGAAGTTACTCTACGCCAGTTGAACCGCCTTGTTGATGGTGTGTTCAAGAGCATAGGCGAGGCAGATAAGAATTGAAGATATATTCATGTGATGGATATTACCCCATCAGCCTATGAGCCGCCGTACAAACCGTGTCCAGCGTAAAGTCAGGATACCATCTAGCAAACGCAAGAAGTCCAGTGCCAAGAAGGAAGAGAAACCAGGAGAGATCCCCTGTGGCATCTCTAGTTGTGATGGCTTTGCAGACAAACACAAGGGTGGGCGTTCATTGAGTCAAGAGAACGCAATCGATACTTGGGGAGAAGGTGCATTTACAGTACGTAAGAACCGAGTTCGAGTTTGCAAGAATTGCTACAAGGTTTGGAAGAAGGAAAACAAGGACGATATGAATTCTCATTATTGATTCACTTTCACTTTCACTACCAGTGTCTAGGAAATGAAAGTAGACCTACGGCTAGCAATTCAGTTGTCATGAGACAATTGAGAACAGTAATACGCTCGATGGTGACTGCAAACGGTTGTGTCGTTGCAATGGACGACGCAACAATTGTTTGGAAGCCTAAAAGCGATAGACAAAGAAGAGTTAGAATTGCAGCACCAGCTAGTGTTTTACTTGGATTGATCGGACCTAATGGAATGGTTGACCGAGTTGTTGCTGGTGATGTATATGGTGGAGTGAACCTAATCTCTCTAGCAACGATGGAAGTAATTGACCGATTCGTTGTAGGGGATTCCAAAATACGTTCGCTATGTGCTTCATCAATTAGTGGTGAGAGCATCTTAGTAGGCTGCGAAAATGGTTCGGTATCTATGGTTGGAAAGAACGTTCCAAACCGTGTTGTGAACTTGTTTGACCTAGATGGCCCCGCTTCAGCATTGCGTATAATCGGACAAGATTTACACATTCAGCAAGGATGGGAGAGGAAAGTCGTTGCTTGGACTGGACAAAAGTCACTTGTTGTCGCCTAGTTTTTCCTGTTCCTTGAGCCGCCATGGTGGCTCCGAGGTCAAAAAGTAGGCTGTACGAGCAGGCCTAGGCCAACTTCGAGGAACTTCACCATCATTTTCTTGGCATTCTTCAAGGAACGAGAGATGCTGATTGATCACTTCATCGATGCGTTCAATTCCTTTGATTGAGGGCCCCCTTGCTGGAACGATACTATTCGGAGTGAGGTCGTGAATTGTCTTGAGAGACGCAATCAATTCTGGAAGACTTCCCCCAGGCATGTCCCAGCGACAGGGACTATCAGCTCTAGGTAGAACAGCACCAGCGACCAAAACGCCTCGATTCTTTTCGAAGTAGCCCATGCCGTCACTACAGTGTCCGGGTAGAGATAATGCATACAGTTCTCCATCACCCAAATCAAAGATATCTCCATTACTAACAGGTTCGCATTTTGTGCTTGGCATATCTGAATCATATCGATTTGCCCATGTTGAATAGAAATCTCCGGTTTCCAAAACTGAAATTGCATCACTGTGAATATGTATCGGAATATCACCATTTGCTTCAGAGATGTACTTTGCAGCACCCGCAAATGGATAACGGCGGCAAGTTAACAAAATTCGATCTAGATTTGCCTCTCCTTCTCCTAAATGGCCAGCGATTCTCTCGACTTGTAACATTTGATACCAAGTTGTACCAGAATCAACTAACATATTGCTTCCACTTCCAGCGAAGATGACAGCGTTAGCGTCATGGTGTATTCCTGGCAATCTAATTATGCGCACAAGTCACCCCACGAGGCTCCAGTGCTTCAAACAGTGGGTGAATTTAGTACGGTTTGGATTAAATACAGGGAGTGGGTCGGCGGCACATGGCTCGATTCCCAGAGGCAGAAGCACGTTTGCTTCACAGAAAGATTTGCATGAAGTGCAACGCACGTAATGCTGTCCGCGCTTCTTCATGCCGCAAGTGTGGTTACAAGGGACTAAGACCAAAAAACATCGAGCGCAAGGGCAGTTGATCATAGCCCTAGTAATGGCATGATGAATGCCATTGGTCCTCCCACTAAGAATAGTGGAATTATTGCCGGCCATAGGAATACTAGAAGTGGATATTTTCTGGTAATCCAAACTTCCTCTACGCCGTTTTCTTTGAGTATCTCGATTTCTGTTGCCAGTTTTTCTTTGGTAGGAGTTCTTCTCGGTGCTCGGGTTCTGTGAATTATTTTCTTCTCACCACTTGGCATTTCAGCAATTGAGGAAAGCAGCCATACATGGCTGTTCATCACTTTGTCAATATGCATTCTCTCAGCATGCCAAATTAGTTTGAGAGTAGTGTTTCCGTTCTTTAGATTCTTGAGAACCATGATTATTGGTAGAGCCAAGAATGCCAATCCTCCCCAAACTAGCAAAGCGATTGCTGGCGGCATTGCAATAACCGCGCTTTCCATTGCTTCAGGATACATTATTGGCAAACTAGACCATGAAGGAACTAATATTGCAACCCACATCAATCCTTTACAATCAGCCCCACCATGAATCAATCGCATTCTCCACGCCATGTCGACTAAGAAAATGGGAATGAATACTGCAAATGTTGACCACCACAGTGTTGCTGTATCGCTGGCTTCTCCAGATATAACTGATAGTAGCGATTCATCGGAATGTAACAGTAGACCTTGTACTACACCCGCTATTCCAACAAGATACCATAGGCTTACTGCAATGTCTAAGCGGCTACCGGAGAAGATGTCATTGAATGTAGGCCTACCAATTACTGCTACAGATGCATAGGCGACCATGCCTGCAGCTGTGGCGAAAATATACCATTCGGCCTCTGAATTCAATAGGTCCAACACCCAGAGGAAAATTGCTGGCTTTACCCAAGTCATCCAAAATTCGTTTGGAACCCTTCTATCTTTGTGGTCGAGCCACGCTGCGATTCCTAGAGCCCAAAACAGTACTATTAGGCGGGTCCAGGAGATGACTTCCGCTGAATCCATGAAAGGACGGGTGGCGGCAATCACCTTAAAGGCGACACGCTTGAGGCGACTGTGCGCGGTACTTTGTGCAGGTGTGAGTTATGTCCGACATTGAGACTAAGTTGGGGCAAATTGCCACAGTAATCAACCAGATTGACGATCCTAAAGTTCCTAGAAATATTCGCAAAGGCGCGAAGGATGCTTGCGAACAATGGCTGTTGAACAAATCCAAAGAAATGGATATCAGAATTGCAATAACTCAGGCCAAACTCGAGGAATTGTACGAAGATCCGAACATTCCACCCGAGTTCGGTACACTCATTTTAATGATTAATACTGAGTTGGAAAAATTGCTTAGAGAAACTCTCTAATCATTCCTCTTCAGATTCTTCTTCAAGAACATCAATCAGTTTGCTTAATTGCTCACGAAGATTCTTTGGAACCCTTCCAGTGCTAATCTTCTCGCCTAGTTCTGCGAACTCTTCTCTATCTTTTACTGCAGTAATAATGAATTCAATTTCGTCAGCACGTGCTCTTCCGCGTTTTAGTATTGTTTGAGCAGCAGATCTACTGGAAATTCTTGAGACTTCTTCATCCGATACACCAAGTGTCCTTTGTAATTCAGAAAGTTTGTGGAATTCACCAGAAGACAAATATCCATCTTTTAGAGCATCTTGCCAAGCCTCTTCCAATGTCGGTGCCCTTTCAGATAATAGGATTGCAATAGGTCTGGTTTCTTCGATGTTTTCTAGTACAATCTTTAGGATTGCAAATAATGGTACTGCCAAAATCATCCCAAGAATGCCCCATAACCAGAAGGAGAATGCAGTGATTAGTAACAGTACCACTGGGGACAAATCTAGGGCCCTTCCTGCCCATTTAGTTTCAATGTAATTGCCCCATACTTGTTGATTGACTAGTAGTAATATTGTCATTATCAGTAACATTGTAGGGCTTAAGAGAATCAACCCTAGAATAAGTGGTGGAATTGTAGCAATTAGAGACCCTATGTAAGGAACGTAATTCAGAATAAATGTCATAACAGCCCATACAAACCACAAATCTATGTCGAACATGAACATAATCATCGCTGCAATGAATGCACTCCCAAGCCCACAACCGGTTTTTACAATGATGTAGGTGTTGATACCTTCTTCAATCTGGTTTTGAACAATTTCTACCCTTTCAGTAGAAGCCCCTGGCCATGCCCTTTCTATACGCCCTGGTAACAAGTGCGCTTCAAAAATTATGAATATCAAGAAGAATAGAACTGTGATACTAGTAGTCAATATTGAGCCCACTTGACTGACTACTGATGCAACGATATCTGTTGCAGAACCACCAGAACCAATTCCTAGACTCTCAAAATCACCTCCTATTGTGTCACTATCTCCTTTGACGGATTCTGTGATAGCAGGGCCAATGACTGGAACTGTTTTCAATTTCTTCCATTTGTCATCGAGTTTGTCATTGTACTCTTTTTGTCTATCCTCATCTTCAATTAGTCCATGAGCTTGAGACCAAGCGAAGAATGCAGCTGAGATGAGAATTAGAATAAACAATAGCAGCATTGTTAGGTATGAAAGTAATACTGGAAAGTTGTTCTTTGAAAGCCAATCAGCACCTGGTTTAAGCACAAAATAAATTCCGAGAGCAATGAAGAACGGTTTGAGTACACTTTCTAGGTGTATCATTGCCAAACAAAAAATTGTCAGGATAATTGCTGAATGAGAAAAAGTGGCAATTTTGTGATGAAAGGACGGATTGCTTCCGTAGTTAGTGTTCTCTCCCATAAGCGAAGACAGAAATTTCCAATACTTGAGTTAATCACCCATATTAAGAAAAAATCAATTCAAAAAACTGCAAATAGATTACAGTCGAATCAAGATGCTTGGCTATTTGGCGAAACATCGGGAGTTAGTCTATCGATAACTGCAGAGAGGCGCTCCACTAGGCTGGTTTTCATGTCTCCAATTATTAGAGCATGTTCCATTACCTCGTCCAATGTGTCAACAGCAAGAACTTCGATATCCTCGAATTGCCGGTCCAAGAGAACATCTTGAGCATTAGCACGTGGAATAACTACAGTCTTGATTCCCGCTTTAGCAGCAGATTCTATCTTTGCAGTAACTCCGCCAATAGGTAGGACTTCTCCACGAACAGATAGGCTTCCAGTCATTGCAAGATCTTGACGAATTGGGATATTCTCCAATGCAGAAATGATTGCTGTAGCAATGGTAATCGATGCAGAATCTCCGTCGACTCCATGTGTGTCTACAAACTGAATGTGAATATCATAATCAGAGACATCTTTGCCAGTTAGTTTCTTGATTACCGCACTTACATTTGTTACGCTTTCCTTTGCTAAATCGGATAATCCACCGGTAGCATACACCTTTCCACCGCTAGATAGAGATGGAGTTACCAGTGCTTCTACTGGTAGCATGATTCCACTGTAATCGGATAGGCCCGAATCTGCACCTAGAACCGCTAATCCGTTTACACGGCCAATTCTGTTGCCTGAATTAACAATCAGTGAGTATTCTTGCCTGCGCTCAATCATTCTGTCAGCGACTTGTTGTTCTAGTGGCTTTGCGATGTTTCTTGCTGCCAACACATGCCGAGAAGTGGTATATTCAGAACCTTCCTCACAAGCTAAATCACCTGCGATTCTAACCAGTCCACCAAGTTCACGCAGCCTCAGTGACAACTTACCACGGCGGCCAGCACGACGTTGCGCTTCTCGTAGAATAACAGCAACACCAGAACGGTCGAAGTGAGGTATTTCTCTTGAAGTCCCCATGTCTCTACAAACTTCTTGTGCAATGAAACGTATCAGACGACGTCGATTCGCGGTAGTATCTGGCATGTGAGAGTTGACATAAACTTCGTATCCATATCCACGGATACGACTTCTTAGAGCAGGGTGCATTCCTTGAATCGCATCGAGGTTCCCTGCAGCGATTAAGATGAAGTCACATGGCACTGCTTCGGTTTTTGTGAGAGCTCCGCTAGAGCGCTCTGAACGGCCTGAAATGGGAAATGCTCGCTCTTGCATTGCAGTAAGAAGTGCCTGCTGTTCCTCCAGTCTTAGGAGGTTAATTTCATCGATATACAATACTCCACCGTGTGCACGATGAATGGCTCCAGGCTCCACTCTTTCGTGAGCAGGAGTCTCCATTCCCCCACTTTGGAATGGGTCATGTCTTACATCTCCCAGTAAACTGCCTGATAGTGTACCGGTAGCGTCAACAAATGGAGGGGAATCCTGTCCTTGGCGCTTTACTAACACCTTAGGAATACGTGCTTCATCCGCTCCACCCATCCTTGATCTAAGGAACATATATCCAAACATCAGTAGAAGCATACCAAACAATAGAGTAAGAATGTCTCCGCTTTGAAGAGCAACTACTGCTAGTAAGAATGCTATTGCAACGAATCCAATCATCAACATTTTCTGACTCTTTTCTCGCTGTATCTTTACTGCTTCTTTTTGGCTCTTGACAATTCTATCGCCACGCCCTGCTGGTACTGTGCGAACTCTTGGCTCATTTTCGTCATCGTCATTAGGATAACAAAGAATGTCTTCGAGTTTATCTTGTGGTAATAATTCAGTCATTGATCTAGCGAGCATTGATTTTCCAGTACCAGGGTCTCCAATCATCATCATGTGCCTGCGTTGTTCTGCTGCCTTACGAATTACGATGGAACCTGCCTCTTGTCCAATTACTTGGTCAACTAATCTTTCTGGAATCGGTACTTCTTCGGTAGATTTGAATTCGACACTTCGGACCCATTCGTCGACAGGAGTTGAGTTCAATTCAACATTATCAGATGCTTCAGGACTCCAAATGGTGACCATTTCTTCCTCAAATTCAGGAGCAGAATCCTCGTCAACAGACTCGGAAACTTCGGCCATATCCTCTTCGGTCACAATAAGTCCTCCTACACAGTCCAATTTAGCCGTTTGGCAAACGCCATAGGTTCAGGCTGGAGTTATTTAAACCAATCATTGTTGGTATTGATGGCCGTAATATGCCCACTGTTCCATGGTCCATCCTGCTGGAAGACCGCCTGGTGGTAGAGGAGGAGCTCCAGCTGGAACTTGAGCGACTGCTGGCGCAGGTGCTGCTACTGGTTGCTGGAAGATTTCTTGTGCTCCTCCATACATTGAGTTAGCAACTGCATCGTTTGCAGGTAGTTCATTTGCCCAATCAACCATCTTTTCTTGTGTGCCACCACTGCCTCCACGCATGAACATAAGTCCTGCTAGAAGAGCTGCAATGATTACACTAATCACGATTAGTACAACTGTCAAATCTAGTTCTGAATCTGTTACTGGTCCGTCACCGGTACCAGCATTTTGTTCGATACAAGTAGTGTATTCACATGCTTCAGAACGTTCTGCTTCGAGTTCATCAAGTTCAGACGTTGCATCTTCATATTCGGTCGAACCTTCTTCCAGACCTTCGATTTGAGTTTTCTTAGTGGCGATTGCTTCATCTAATTCAGCAACCAATTCTTTGACTTCTTCTTCAGACATTGACTCTGGGCCAGGTGCGGTTTCTTCAGCGGTCCACTTTAGTGAGGAGCCTTTGAATTCGAACTTGTCACCATTGGATGCGATTGCAGTTACTTTTGCAACAGTGACATAATCCTTGTTGCGCAGTCCATTATAATCAACTCCACCATCCAGAGGGTCAAATGTCCATCCAACACTCTTTGCTGTGATGTCGTGTTCATGTACTTCGTTAATTGAACAAACACCGGTTAGAGCATTGCACATTTGCCAAGTACTAGACAGAGATGTGATTGTTACATCGTCCTTGTTTAGGAACATTGTAACTTCAGGAACTTCTCCGATGTAGATGTTTGTTACACTTACTCTAACATCTGCGTCAGGTCCTTCACCGACCAATAGAGGCATACTGTCATACACATCCACAACTAGAGTGTATATGTTTGAATCATAGCGGTCTTCGGTTTGGATGGTTACAGTTTGTAGACCTTCAGTGTCCCAAATCAGAGTCAATGTGTTGTCAAGGAAGTTAACACGTGCTGCTCCCGGAGTTGGGTTACTTGCTGTGACGGTTACCTCGTTGGTGTCACCATCGACATCGGTTAGAATTTCATTTAGGAAGATGACTTTCTGGGTTCCAACCTTCAAGCGGAGGTTTTCATATTCAGAAAGGTCTAGACGAGGGGCATCGTTGATTGGGTTGATTGCGATTGTAATCAACTGATCAGAATACTGCTCACCGTCGCTTGCACGAACAGTGATGGTTGTTTCACCATTGATGTCATCATCGCTTGTAGCGAAGTTTAGTGTGAAGTCATTTAATTCAACATCGAGTAACTCAGCGTTTGAGTTGTCGACTATTGCTAGCATTAAGCCGTCAGATGAAACAACATTCCCATCGTTGTCAGTATCTGATAGATATGGTAGTAAGTATAGTGAAGACGAGGTTGCTTCGTCTACATATTGCTTCTCTACTCCAGCCCATCGTGGTTGCCCATTCTCGATAACATTGAACAGAAGTGTGCCGATTGCAGTATCTGTTCCATCGTCGACTGCGATTTCAATACCAGATGCAGTCGGCTGCCCATTGACGAATCTAATATTTTCGAAGTATACTTCGATTTCTTCGGTTGCAGGGTGCCATGCAACAAAGTTCGGGCTAGAACTGGTGATAACCAATTGGTCTAAGTCGGTTTCAGCATCGTTTACATTGTTGATGACAGAGACCTTCGTGGAAGTCTGGACTTTTACAGTAGGTACCGGCTCAGAAGAGATGACTGGCATTGCATTCTTGAGAGTGAATCCATTATCAGTAACCTGCCAATCACTTGTTTGCATTCGTGAATCGATAGAGCGTACTCGTATATCGTAGTCTCCAGCGCCCATGCTCATGCTTGGCTTAACCAGATATTGACGATGCTCGTTAGAAGTCCCTTCCTGGAACACTTCATCGCCACCAACGATTAGATCTCCGCTAATCCACTGGTCCATGTCAGCAAGTGAGACCTCAACATCGAAAGTGAAGAACGATGTGTTGATGTCTACTGCATCATTGAAAGTAGTCTTAGCTTCGATGAGGAAATTATTACCTCTCTCGATTTGGTTGTTGCCAATGACTTGCGCTTTGCGAGTAACTGGAACTAGGTCGTGAGGGATGATCTCAGTAGCGTCATTGTTTGAACCAGATTTGTCTGCGACAAGGCTGGATAATTCTACACCAAATGTTGTTTGATATGCAGAGGCAGGCAGGCTAGATGTATCGATTTGACCTGTGAAGGTTTGTGTATCTCCAGGGTTAGCAAAGTTGGAAAGAGTCTGGGTTGAACCGACATAATTCTTCACATTGCTTGCCTTGTAGTAGAATCTTACATCTCCTCCATCAGAATATGCATCTACGCCATTGTTGATGACGGTAGCCTCAACATTCAGAACATCGCCATTGATGTATCCGCCATTAGGTGCATTTGGGTTGTCAGCGGTGAATGACTGGATTCCAATATCGATTGTTGGAGCCATGTTTGAATCCGCTGCAGAGACAACATTTCGGTGTGAAGTGTGATCTCCGTCAAGTAGAGCAGCTACGGTTAGGAAGTTGTCAGCTGAACTAATTCCGCTTACTGCTCTTGCGGTTGAAGTTGGTACTGTCCAAGATTTGGTCACTGGTGTACCTGCTGATAATGTGAATGTCTCGAATCCGTTATTTCCGCTGTTGAGTAGCCACTTTTTCCACAAATGTGGTGGGTGATCCGACCCACTGCCTGCTGTGTACGGTTCGTATCCCTTTTCTTCAGTTACTGCTGCGTAAAGGTGTACGTTCTTTGTGCCAGATCCGCTGTAAACAGCGGTGATTTCGATATCCATGTTATTGCCGTTTTCGGATTGAATGACAGATAATGCGTAATCGTTTGCGTTTTGCATGTTTCCGCCATTTTGGTAGTAACTGTCGTATGACTGCCCACCTACTGTGTAGTATGTACCGGATGGTGCATCGCCAAAGACCGTAACTGGGATGCCGCCGGTGTATCCAGGAGCGTTTTGGATGTGGGATCTGCGATTGATTGGGGAATCAGCAGGCCATCCTGTTGTTTGAGATTCCCAAAATGATACGAAAGTAAAATCTGCGGATTGGGTTCCTCCTCCTCCGTTAGTGGTGTACAAATTTTTCAAATTATTTGTAGCTGTAATGCAAGGTCCACACCAATGTGCGCCCATATATTCTGCGAATACAGGGTGGCCGGGGCTGGTAGCCTGGAATTCAGTTGGTTCTTTTTCCAATTCAGAAACAACTGTTTCATCCTCAGCAATTAATCCCCCAAACGATGCAAGAATGCTAAGTAGCATCAATCCAACGATAGAGTAGGCAGTCGTACGTACGGTCGTCATGGCTTACGCTTTGAAAAACATGGTATTTGAACATACGCTATGTTTGTCACTCTCCCTACGGGAGAATATCGATGATTTAGATGCGAATCGTTCTTGGTATATTCCCCCTCGCATGGTTATGGCAGACTATTCGGTCCTGATGGAAAAAGAGGGACGAATCCATGTTGTTGAAGTAATTGATGAAATGGTCAAACACAAGGGCCTTGGAGTTCTAAATTCCGCTATGCTACTCGATGGTTATGAGATTGGTGACGAAGTATTAGTAGGACAAAAATATCTCACAATCATGCCTGCGCGATTACCAGAATTAATCGCTGGGATGGCCCGAAGAGCTCAAACGATTTCTACCAAAGATGCAGGATTTTTCATTTCCAAACTAGGAATTGGCTCAGGTGATACGATTTTAGAAGCCGGACTCGGCTCAGGAGGGCTATCTCTTCATCTCGCACGAGTGCTTGGCGAGACAGGACATTTAGTAACTGCAGAATCAAGGAGTGAGCATGCAAATGTAGGCTTGCTAAATTTGCAAAGAGCGAGCGAATGTTTTGCAGGTTTCCCTAAGCACACGCATTTAGAAGGTATGGTAGAAGATGTTGTACCTGATCAAGAATTTGATGCAGTTATTCTTGACATGCCAGTACATTCACCCGCAATTACAGCCTGTGCTCCAAAACTTGTATTCGGAGGTAGGCTTGCATGTTATGCTCCAACCACTACTCAGTTAGAGGCGTGTTGGAAAGCATGTGAAGAATCAGGGTTGGTAGTAGAATGGGCTGGTGAATTGATGGAGAGACAATGGGGCCTTACTTCAAAAGGAGGAATGAGGCCAGTAAATGGGCCATTTGGTCATACCGCATTCCTTCTAATTGCTCAGAAGAGATAATTATTCTACGACTCTAATTCGAGTGTCACACTTGGGGCATGTGAATCGGAATGGAGGGTCGCTTCCTTCAGGAACTCCTAATCTTGCTTCACAAGAGCAACATGTTACCTTGTTGTATTCATCGACACGGACTTCATTTGTACCAAGAGGAATTTCTTCTTCCTCTTCTTCAATCTCAGCAGGTTTTCTGAATAATCGGATGTACATCACAAGAATCAGAGCAATCGCCCATCCAGTAGACAACAGAATAATCGAATTCTTGTTGTTTAATTCAAACATCCCTAAGTTCAAACCATCAGGTGGAAGGTGCGGTCCAGCGACTTCTGCGTGTAGTACAGGGGATTCATCACGAACAGTTTGACCTTGTACTTGGCTTACAGAATGAACGGTCAATGATGCTTCAAATCCATCGAGATTTAGTGGTGTGAGCATTAATCTGAAGTCTTGACATCCATTACTAGCCAAACTGTAAGTTGCATTGATACCAGTCTCTCCGGCTCGGAAAAACACTCCATCCATTTGTGGTTCATTCTTACCGATTAGTTCAAGGCTTCCTTCAACAAAGGTGTTGGCTTGATTGCAAATCGTCATGGAAATGGTTTGCTGGTCAATGCTTTCATCGAACTTTAGGTCGTTTTGGTCAAATGTGAATGATATTACTTCATCATTCCAGGTAGGTTCAACAGAGTATGCTTCACTGTAAGTCACTATCATTTCAGAGCGTGCTGAAGAAGTTAATCTAAAAGTCAAAGCTTTCATTCCAGCATCTTCGCCTTCAGCGATTGTACACGACCAAGGAATTGGGCTGGAAGACATACTTGGTGAAAGTACTACTTCAGAATCATCTAGATTACAATCCATTTCTACGGTATCAATACGCATTGTATCTGTTGCAGTTCCGAGGTTTGTAATGATCACATTTCCATAAATCATCTCGCCAGGCGCTGCTTCATCATCATCGCTCATCACAGTGATTAGTCCATCCGCAATTTGCGGAATTACATCTAACGTCATTGAATCTGTAACTGTCGAATCTCCAGTACTTGTGATTGTGATTATCAAATCGCTACCCGAAGCAGGAGCTCCTGATGCAATTTCTCTGGCTGTAATTGTGATACTACCCGATTGTCCAGCACCGAGGGTTAGTGAGAGTTTATCTACACTTATTGTGAACCAATCGGTTAGAGCACTGTTATCCACATTTGCAACGAATGTTTCTGTCGAAGTCCCTAGATTCGTAACTAAAATTGTTAGGTTAGCGTCTCCTAATGGCGATGCAACAATTCTGTCTTCACTCGAATCGACCAATACTTCATGTCGGTCTGCAACTTGTAAATCGATAGTTAACTGCGTGGAAGTCCATCCTCCATCAAATGTTATCGTGAATGTGTCACTCATCGGTTGCAATCCTGCCGAAGCTAGCAATTCTAATTCGACATCAACCGCTTCCCCGGCCTCAAGATTCAAGTTTTCTAGTCCTTGAATTACAGAAATTCCATTTGGTAATCCACTAATTGTTGCACTCAAATCCAATTCCTTGGTTCCATCATTTGAGATGTTTAATGTAATCGAAGAGTTTTGACCCGGGACGATTATTATTCTGTTATCAGCAGGTCCACTCATCGCTAATTCAGCAAATTCCTTGACCTCAAACATTCCACTATCATTCACACTCCCCGCTCCACTATTTGTCGAGGACATTGTGAAATCCAAGGTGATATTTCCGACCAAAGAAGAATCGATTAGAACTTCCATCACGACATATTGTGAATTGCCTCGTGCTAGAGTTACCGGGGAGGGATTAGTGAATGTGACCCCTTCTGAATCGATTCCAATAAGAGAGATTGTGTCCTCTTCAGTTCCATCATTATTTACTACCACATTGAATGTTTCAGGTGTACCTACATCCAACTTGATTGAAGTAGGTAGAACCATCGAAAGCCCCCATGATTCTCCCACGGTAACCGTAAAGTCGTAATCCTCTATAATTGAGGTATCAAGATCAAGAGAGCCATGCAATGAAATCATACATTCGTCGTTGACATGAGTGTTCACTCCCGCTGTGACTACAATGTCGAGATCATAGGTGCCACCTTCGAGAATATGAGTTTGTAAATCAATTAAATGAGCCGAACAATTTCCTGAATCAACCATTACTTGCCAAGTCCAATTGCCATCAGCGGTTGAAAGGCTTGAAATTTCAACAGTGGAAGTAGAGTTTTCACCTGGCAGCAAAACATCACCGTTACTATGTGAGAATGATAAATCATGCACAGCCGTAACATTCACAACTAAGGTGGAGTTGACTGAGAAATTACCCAAAGCACTTGCTGCAAACAGGTCGAAGCCATAGAATCCAGGACCTGCATCTGTGGGTATGGATATGTGCAAGGTTGCAGCCCTTGACTCACTTGGAGTCATCAAATCCATCACATCGCCCACAAACCGAACATCCCATCCTTGAGGGTTAGATTTCGAGAGTATTCCACCAGAAGAATTGCCACCAGTGTTGTTACCAGTGTTGTTGCCTCCGGTATTGTTACCACCGGTATTGTAGCCAGTGTTGTTGCCACCGGTGTTGTTGCCAGTATTGTTGCCACCGGTGTTGTTGCCAGTGTTGTTGCCTCCGGTATTGTTACCGGTGTTATTACCACCAGTATTGTTGTTGGAGTTGTTTGAACCACCACCCGATGACCAATTAGCCCAGAATGCAACCAAGTCAGGCGTTTGGTCTACTGAGAGCAGGATTGTATCGTTGACATTGCCGTTATTTGTTACCATGACAGTGAGATTCAAGTCATCTCCAGGCGCCATTTGAACTAGTCCATTATCGCCAGCACTTGAAGCATCAATCGCTGGAAGATATTGCGGCAATACAGAAAGTTGGACATCGATTTCGCTGGAAATATTTGCATCAGGTTCGGTTACAGTAATCGTTAGTGTCCCGGAGTTACTCGGTAGTGCGCTTGTAGACAGTCGTACAGCGATTGTAGTGGTGGCACTGAATGTAGGAATCACATTGCTAACGTTCGAATCAGAAGGAATAACCTCCCAAACGGAATCAAATCCCGAAACGGAAATAGAATAGGTTTCAATCGATGAACCATTGTTGTCAATTGTCAATGTCAGATTTGTAGCCTCACCAGGCGATAAAATGATGTGATTAACATCTGTTGAAAGGCCAATGCTTGGGTGAGCACTGGCTAATGGAACCAGAGGTGCAATAGCCATAATCATGACCAAAATGAGTGCATCTACTCTGCGCGACATGGTACTTGCGACTCAATACTGACTTTTCATCCAATCGGCCCTATGGGCCGATAGAAATCAGTTCTGAAGGGAATTGATTTTTGCCTGGTCAAGTCTCTCCCAAGGGAAGTCGCCATCAACACCTGGAGTTCTTCCAAAATGGCCACCTGCGGCTGTGCAGGAGTAAATAGGCCTCAATAAATCAAGTTCAGTTGTAATCGCTTTTGGAGTAAAATCAAACACAGATTTCACACGTTGTGTCAATTCTGAATCAGTTAGTTCAGAAGTGCCAAAAGATTCTACCCTCATGCTCACTGGTTTGGCAACGCCTATCACATAAGATAATTGAATTTCACATTTTGTAGCAAGTCCTGCCGCAACAACATGCTTTGCAGCCCATCTTGCGGCATAAGCAGCCGAACGATCGACCTTTGAAGGGTCTTTGCCAGAGAAAGCCCCTCCTCCATGGCGCCCCATGCCACCATAAGTATCGACAATAATTTTTCTTCCAGTTAATCCAGCATCTGCGTAGGGCCCACCAGGATCTGCGAATCTTCCTGTTCCGTTTACAACGAGGCGATATGGTTCTTGAATCAAGTTCCGAGGAATTGCATGTTCGACAACATGCTTGGTAATTTCTTGTTTAACAAATGCCAATTCTTCTGCTTCAGAACCTCCGAATTTGTCTTTCAGATGTTTGTCATGTTGGATTGCGATAACCACTGTATGAACTCTCTTTGGCTTACCGTTTTCGTATTCGATTGTAACTTGACTTTTTGCATCAGGTCTCGCCCAAGGAAGAGTCCCATCTTTTCGTGCATTTGTCATTCTTCTTGTAAGCCTTTGAGAAAGCGCTGCAGCTAAAGGGAAATACCGTCCTTTCAAATCTTCAAATTCTTCAGTTTCCATACATGCGAATCCGAACATGATACCCTGGTCACCTGCTCCCTGCTCTGAGGTATTGACTCCTTGACTAATGTTGGCTGCTTGGGCAGTAATTTTTTGAATCACTTCACATCGTTTTTCAGATGTAGCATCAAACCCGATTTCGTGGGAGTTATATCCGATTTCGGCAGCAGTATTACGGGCAATATTTTCGTAATCCGGATGTTTTCCTGAAAGTGTTACTTCTCCAGCCATTAGAATTAGACCTCTTTCAGTACCACCTTTTACGCTGGTTTCAACAGCAACTCTCGCATTGTTATCGACAGATAGGCAAGCATCTACAATAGCATCACTAATCGCATCACACAACTTATCGGGGTGGCCAGAGGCTACACTCTCGGAAGTGAATAATTCCTCTGCCATACCACAACGGCTAAGATTATCCTCTATGAATTATGTGTTTTTTCTAGCGATGACTTCATGTCCGAAAGTGTCACGCCCCTAAACATGGCGAGCGACACAGTTTGGCATCCAACCGCTTTTCGAACACATACATTAGGTCAAATTCAGAGTGATGGCGATAGTCTTGTGGGCAGTGAAGTTACTGTATGTGGGTACATGGAAGCCAATCGTGGTAAAGGAAAAATTTGTTTTATGGATCTTAGAGACGGAACCGGAAAGGTTCAGGTCTTCCTAAAGCAGGGTGGAATTAGTGATGAAGAATTAGCAATCGCGCAGAATCTTTCACGCGAATCCACTGTGCAAATCGTTGGAGAGGTTGCACAAAAGCGACCACCTAAAGTCCCTGAAGGCGAGCCATTACCTCCACCTACATACGAGGTAGTCGCATCGCAGTTCACTGTTATGGCACAAGCAGAAACACCTCTGCCATTAGGCGTAACCGACAAAGTGTCAATTGGTCTTGACACTCGTTTAGATAACCGATTTTTGGATTTAAGGAGAACTCATGTAAATGCTATGTTTACTCTGAGATCCAGAGTTCTGCAATACGGTAGAGAGCACTTAATCACTGAAGGTTTCAAAGAAATCAACTCACCTAAAATCATCGCATCTGCATCAGAGGGAGGAACAAACTTGTTCCCAATGATGTATTTCGATACTCCCGCTTTCCTTTCACAGAGCCCTCAATTGTATAAGCAATTGACAGTGCTTGGTGGTATGGAGAGAGTCTTTGAAATCGGTCCTGCTTTCCGTGCTGAAAAGCACGATACCTACAGACATTTGAACGAATTCATTTCCTTTGATATTGAAGGAGCATGGATGAATGATGATGACGTGATGTGTGTTCAAGAGAGAATGATTCACCACATCTGGAAGATGGTTGCACAAAATGACCAAGACCAAATCGACATTATCAACCAATACCGTGAGAGCCAAGGCGAAGAACCGATTACCGTCGAGGTGCCAAGCCTTCCATTCCCGAGAATTGAATACTGTGATGCAATAAAAATGATTCAGGACGCAGGTGTAGAAATTACATGGGGAGATGATATTGAATCATCTCACTGTGACATTATTGCAGCAATATATCCAGGGTTCCACTTCTTGCCACGCTGGCCAATGTCAATGAAACCATTCTACATCCACCATGTTCCGGGAGAAGTTGGTTCAACTGGAGAACAATTGTCTAGAGGATTTGACCTGAATTATGGCCGTGATGAAATGACTAGCGGTGGACAAAGAGAGCATAATGTCGAAGTTCTTGAGCAGAATCTCAGAAACATGGATTTAGACCCTGCAGATTTTACATTCTATACCGATGGTTTCCGATATGGAGCGCCACCTCACGCAGGTTGGGGGCTCGGTGTGGCACGATTGTTGATGGTTCTTACCGGTTCAAGGAATGTACGTGAAACCGTACTCTTCCCAAGAGATCGAAGTAGAGTAACACCTTGAGTTGATTTCTTTGCCTGTAGACCGCATGCAGTGGGGTGCAGAGGAATGGCAGTACGCTGATTTGTACATGCCAGATGAGCCTTCGCCTTATCAGAAGGATGAAGGCATCCCGTGTGTCATGTTGATACATGGAGGATTTTGGAAGAAAAAATTCACTTTGGATTTGATGGCGCCAATCGCAGAGGATTTAGCAGAGCAAGGTATCGCTGCTTGGAATATTGAATTCAAAGGCTGGGAGTTAGGAGATGAAGGAGTATGGATGGATACCCTCTCTGATGTGATGAGAGCGTGGGGACAACTTGCCTTGTTGCCGGGGATTGATATTGTCCGTTCAATGATTATGGGTCATTCAGCAGGTGGCCATTTAGCATTACTGATGTCAGCAGTTGCTGAGCGAAAACCATGGCTGTGCATCGCTCAAGCACCAATTGCAGATTTAGTGGCAGCAGATCATGCAAATTTATCTGATGAAGGAGATGCAGTACGACGATGGGTTGGATGTGTGCCGGAAGGAAATGAAGCGGTTTGGAGCAGAATCAATCCTATCGATAATCCTCCTCAAACTTCTGTGCTTTTGATGCATGGAAAAGCGGATACTGAAGTCCCATGGATACAATCCGAATCTTATGTACGTGCTATGAAAGCTAAGGGTATTGAGATTCAAAAAATATGGTTGCCTGGTGACCATTTTTCAATCATTGATGTAGCGAGTGATGATTGGTTAACTCAGGTTGAGACAATTCGCGATTGGTTGTAAGGTTCAATACCCAGCGCTGCTTGGCATTGACATGGACTGGCTAGGAGATGACTTCCCATTTAGTTCGGCAGCATTGTCTGGAAAGCATGCAATTGTATGCGGGGCGTCCAAAGGAATCGGGGCTGCTACGGCAAAAATGTTAGCAAAAGCGGGTGCGAGAATTACTGCAGTTAGTAGGAATCCACACGATTTGGTTGCATCTCTTGAAGGGGAAGGACACACAGCAATTAGCCTAGATTTAGAGAATCAAGAAGCAATTGGTAAATTTATTTCTTCAATTGAAGAATGCCACATCTTAATCAACAATGCAGCGGGACCACCTGGAGGGCCTCTGCTCGAAAATGAAGTAGAGGATTTTGAGGCTCCTTTCAAACGGCATTTACACGCGGCCCATACAATGGTGAAGGGAGTAGTTCCACTGATGGAGTCGGCAGGAATGGGGCGTATTGTGAACATCATTTCTACTTCGGTTAGGGAACCGATTCCAAATATCGGCCTTTCAAACACTTTGCGCGGTGCCATGGCCTCTTGGGCGAAATCACTTTCACGCGAATTACCACCATGTATTACAATTAACAATATTCTTCCAGGATTCACAGACACCGATCGACTTGGCTCGCTTGCGGCTTCAATAAATCAGAAAACTGGAAAGAGTATCGAAGATATTCAAACAGGATGGATGTCTCAAGTTCCGATAGGTCGCTTGATTGATCCTCTTGAAACCGGTGCAGCAATTGCCTACTTGTGCATGCCTATTTCTGGCGGAATCAGGGGCGTTTCACTTGCGGTAGATGGCGGAAGAATGCGCTCAATTTGAGGTGGTTGTTTGCCTGAAATGAACCAATCGCAAGCGGAAGAAGTTCTAGAGATGTTTGCCGAGGGCGAAGGTCTTGAATCAGTGAACACAAGTTTAGCCTTACATCTGGTCGACTTGGCTCGTGAACTAGGAAGAGATGCATTAGTAGGACGATTACTTGACCATGCTGCAAAGATTTCCACTAATCCAGAAGACCAAGGTTGGTGCCAATTTGAATTGCTGAAACATCAAGGTGCTAGCAAGGATGAGTTAATCGGATTGGGAGTTCAATCTGAGAAAGAAGGATTGCTAGGACTTGCAGCAGGGATTTTTCATCACGTCTCTTTATTGTCTCTGGGAAGCGATGATGCAGGCTTATTCGCCAATCGTTCGATGCGGTTGAGGGAAGAGGCTGAAGATTTGGAGGGAATGATCTACGGGCATGCACTCCTTGCGCATATTGCAAAGTCGGAAGATGATTTTGAGCGAAGTCAGATGCACCTTCAGAAACGATTGGAAATTATTCCTGAGAGTGAGAAGTTTGACAGAATGGAAGCACTTGCAGATTTAGCGCATTCACATTCCTCGTTAGGAGAATTGGAACAAGCCCAAGCATTGTTAATCGATTCACTGGCCATAGCGGTTGAGTTGCAAGAATTATCAGGAATTTTGGTTGCGAGATGGGGATTAGCAGATTTAGCTGAAATTTCAAATCAGGCGGATGAGGCAATGGTCCAATTATCGGATATTATGACTGTGTTTATGGAAGCCGGAGAACCAGTTCCAGAACCGGTTAGAGAGCGTATCTCAAAACTCACCTCGGAATAGTGATGTTGATACATCGAGCCCCTCTCCCTTAGGGAGAGGGATTAGGTGGAGTTCGACATATTCTTCTCAATATCACAGACTCCAGACCATAATGGATTCACTCCAAGTGAATCGAAAATGTTTGCAAATTATTATGCTCAATTAGAAGCAGCAGACCGCTTAGGCTTCGGTGTAGCATGGCTAGCACAAGCCCATTTATCCACTCAAACACAGCAGAGCAACTCCAAACCCGTTGTACCACATTGGAAAGGAGAAGTTGGACTTTGTACTGATTTCTGTCAATTAGCGTTGGAGTCATTCAGGAGGACAAAGCGAATCGATGTCGGGTCAGCCGTTGTCAGCATTTTAGCAAGCGGAGGCCCAATTGCACAAGCAGAGAGAATTGCAAATACAGTACAGTTTTTGTCTCACATGGATTCTAATCGTAAATTGCATGTTGGATTTAGCGCAGGTAGATTTGAATTCATGGCCCGCCCATATGGAATAGTCCCAAGAAATTCCATTGAACAGGCTTCATGGCCAGCATTAAGGGGTCAAATTTTCATGGAAGCAAGTGAGATATTTTTGCGATTATTAAGAGGAGATACAATACATTCCGATGAGATTAGAGAGACGATTTTGACAAGAGAAAATTTCCGCTCAGATGAGGACTGGCAAGCAGTCCAAGAGGCAGCAGGTGGCCAACCTAGCGAAATTTCTATCGACAGGCGATATCAATTTGAAGAAATTTCAATCGTTCCGAAATCATGGCCACGAAATCAATTGGAATTGATTGCGGGAACACATGACCCAAGAGCCCAAGAATTTGTCAATAAGTTCTTGCCAGTAAAGGTGTTTAACCTTTCAATTACTTCTCCTGAAATCATTGATTCTACTCATGAAAGAATGAGTAAATTGTACCATTCAGACGGAGGAGAATGGCAGAGAAGAGACATGCCTCGCACAACATTCGTTTTCCTTAATGCAGAGGAGGGCCTCAGTCCTGAAGAACAATCTGCTGCAGCTCACGAAGAAGCGCGCCTTGCTCTGGGCGAGTATTGGAAAGCACTCGAGGGCACTCTGGACCCAAAAAAGGTCGAGAAAGCAGCAGACAATGCATTGATTGGCAATCCTTCCGAGGTAGCAGCACAAGTTAAGGAGAGATTTCATCCAGATGATCGCCTAATGTGTTGGTTTGATTTCTTCAATCACGATAGTGATAGAGTCATTCGAAATATGGAAGCATGGTGGAGAGAAGTAGTACCATTATTGGGGTGAAATATTGGGGCTAAGACACGACAATAATTCTGCGGTTGCACCTGGCAAACCAGGTTCTGCAATCTATCCCGATTCTCCTTTGGGGGAAGATGTAGAGGGAATTCCCACCGGCCGTGATGTTGAGTGGGAACCTCTTGTCGATTACAGAAGAAACGGTGTATCTGAAACCACAATTCATGGTGCAGTAGCGTGGTGTCACGGTGATGAAGTAATCCATTCATTTGGCGGAAATGTACTATGTTATGGAAGATCAATGATGAAGCCATTCATGTTGAAAGCGTTCACCAAAGAGTTAGAGAATCATACTTGGGAGCAAAAGGCGATTGCAGTCGCGAGTCATAATGGCGATACAGAACACGTTGCAGCAGCACAATCTCTGCTCACAGAAGCCGAATGGCCTTTGATGCTCACGCCCGTAGATGTTCCACTAATCCAATTTGGGCGTCAAGTCAGAAGACCAAGGCGTTGGTATCATACATGCAGTGGCGAACACGCAGCAATTCTAGCAGGTTGTCGGGCAAAAGGTTGGAATCGAGCAGGATACACATTGCCTACACACGAGGTTTTCCGCGCATACATGGGCCAACTGAGAAGATTCCTTGGTGAAGATTGGAATCCGTTACGAATTGCCAAGGATGGATGTGGCCTCCCTACGGTATCAAACACGGTTTCAGAACTTGCAATAATATACGCTGGCTTAGTTCGAGACAAGGATGAGGATTGGATTTGGGAGGCAATGTGCAAACACCCTGATTTGGTAGGCGGATTCAATCGTTTAGATTCTACAATATTGAAGATAGGAAATGGTAAAGTCATCGCAAAAGAAGGCGCAGATGGCCTGCTAGGTATGGCGATTGAACATCCCGATTATCCTAAGGGATTAGGAATAGTAGTGAAAATTGCTCACGGTTGGAATTCTCAAGCCACTTGGTATCTTGCTAGAGCAATCTTAGGTTGCCTAGGAATAGAATTGAGAAATCCTTACCCCTTGCACAGACAAAAGGCATTCATTGTTTCGGGAATCGTTCCCGATTCACTCCACGAAATTTTGGAAACTATACCGACTTGGGATGAATGGGACCCAGATCGAGACCGATGGCATTACGAGGTGGATGTATGATTCAAGTCGAGAATCTTATTGGAGGGAAATTCGTCACATTGGACGAATATTTTGATGATATATCCCCGCTTGATTATTCTATTATTGCTCAAATCCCTCGAACAAAAAGCGTTGATGATGCTGTAGAGGCTGCAGAAGAAGCATTTCCTTCATGGAGTGGATTAAGCATTGAGGAACGTTGTGCGTGGTTGGACAAAATTGCTGACGCTCTAGAAGACCAAATCGATGAAGTCGCACGCCTAGAATCTTTGGATACAGGCAAACCGCTTGCAGTAGCATTGAATGTTGACGCGAATCGCTCGGTAAACAACTTCAGGTTTTTTGCTGAATTTGGGCGCTCGCTTGAATCACAGCAATTTGAAATGGCAGATGCGACCAATTATGTTCTACGAAAACCGATAGGTGTTGTGGGCTTGATTTCACCTTGGAACCTGCCGCTATACTTGATTTCATGGAAAATTGCTCCTGCTTTGTTGATGGGTAACACGGTTATCGCAAAACCAAGCGAAATCACACCTCTTACTGCACATTTACTTGGGAAAATTTGCACCCAAATCGGATTACCTGCCGGTGTTTTGAACATCGTTAATGGATATGGCCCCGAAGTAGGACAAGCTATTGTCGAGCACCCTAGTATCAAAGCGATTTCATTTACAGGGGGCACATCAACCGGTAAAATTGTAGCAGCAACCGCAGCACCTTTGTTCAAGAAGTTAAGTCTTGAATTGGGCGGCAAAAACGCTTCAATCATTCTCGATGATGCAGATTTAGATGTTGCAGTTCCAGGAGTGTTGCGTGCCTCTTTCCTTAATTCAGGACAAATCTGTCTTTGCGGTTCGAGAGTGTTGATTCATTCTTCAATTTACGATGAATTCATAGCAAGGTATCTGCAAGAATTGCAGAGTTTTGAGATTGGGCCTGTAATTAGTGAAGACCATCGGGCAAAGGTGCTGTCATACATCGAATTGGCTAAGCAAGAAGGCGGTGAAATCCTTGCAGGCGGTGGAGTCCCTAATCGAGTAGGCGCTTGGATAGAGCCCACCGTTATTGCTGGCTTATCACACCTTTCGAGAACATCTACCGAGGAAATCTTTGGACCAGTTGTAACGATTCACAAATTCGAAACAGACGAGGAAGCAATAGAGATGGCAAATTGCACGCAGTATGGGCTTGCAGGAAGTGTTTGGTCGAAGAGTAGAGGGCGAGAAGTAGCCGAGCGAATAGAAACTGGAATGGTATGGGTTAACACTTGGTTGCACCGAGATTTGCGAGTTCCTTTCGGAGGCGTCAAAGATAGTGGCGTTGGTCGTGAAGGAGGGCTGTGGTCTGTCGGTTTCTTCTCAGAAGCGGTCAATATTTGTGTCATGGAAGATTGAAGTCTGAGATACCTGTCGGACTGTTGGAGGCAAGCACATGTCGGTACATGCAAACGCTCGCAAAGTGACTACTCATACTCTTCAAGAAATGAAGAGAGCAGGTGAGAAAATCACAATGCTAACCGCGTATGATTATAGCCTCGCCAAGTTGGTTGACCGAGGCGGTGTTGACGTAATTTTGGTTGGAGATTCTGCTTCGAATGTTATGGCGGGTCAAGATACGACTCTGCCAATGAGCCTTGAACACATGATTTACCATGCACAATGTGTTGAGAGAGCGGTAGATCGTGCACTAATTGTTGTGGACATGCCATTTGGTTCATATCAAGGAAATTCAGCTATTGCGCTTGAGAGCGCAATTCGGATTATGAAAGAATCCGGTGGCCATGCTGTAAAACTGGAAGGTGGAGCAGAGATTGGGGAAAGCATTCAGAGAATATTATCTGCAGGAATTCCAGCAATGGGGCATCTCGGTCTTACTCCTCAATCGATTTACAAATTTGGAACCTACACCGTTCGAGCCAAAGAGGAAGAAGAGGCTGCAAAACTAATCTCAGATGCCAAGTTATTGGAAGAAGCGGGGTGCTTTGCCATAGTTCTAGAAAAGATTCCAGCACATCTAGCAAAGAGAGTAAGCGAGGAATTATCGATTCCAACTATTGGAATTGGAGCCGGCCAAGATTGTGATGGTCAAGTTCTCGTATTGCACGACATGCTTGGAATTACCACCGATTTTAGCCCGAGGTTTTTGCGTAGATATCTCGATTTAGAAGGCAAGATTACCGGAGCAGTCGAACAATACTGCGAGGATGTACGAAGTGGAGATTTCCCTAACCAAGAGGAATCCTACTGAGTTAGTGCTGCGATTAGCATCGCTCCTGGAAGAATACAGGAAGCGATTCCAAATCCGTGCCAGATTCCATATCTGAATGGTGGATGGTTTTGTTTAGACCAAGATGCACATTGCCATATCCAAATTAGAAATGGAATTGCGATGTTGAAGTAATTTGGACCTAGTGCCCAAAATCCCGCCATGGGGATACAAACAACTGTGATGCCGATAGCATGTTCTTTCAGGTCTCCCGAGTTTGTGATTTTGCCTAGAAGTGGTGCAAAAGGAACTGCGGCTAGCAATGCAATTATCATTGGAGGAAATTTATTCTCATCAAGTAACAAAACACTTCCAGATACAAGGCATATTGCGAATACTGAAGGCCATACGACGTGTCGCAGTTTCAGGTCACCCCTTTCTTCCATGTATTGGGGCCAAGCGTAGCCGATGAATAGAAGATGCGGAACCGTTTGGTCTGGTTATGGCGAAGGGAGGTATAGTCGCTGGCTGTCTTGCCCCGCACCCGCCACATCTGGTTTATGCGGAGAATCCAGAGCAAAATGAGCCTGTTTCTGAAGGCGGTTGGGAACAATTGCGTTGGGGATATGAAAGACTGAGAGATTCGCTTAAAGATGTGGACTACGATGTTATCGTGGTCCTTTCTCCACATTGGCAAACATATGTGGGGACTCATTTTGTTGGGGTTGAGAAGTGTTCTTCAAAGAGTGTAGATCCAGTATTCCCAAATCTGTTCAGATTCAATTATGATATTACAATCGATGTTGAACTTGCTAAAGCAATCCACGATCAAGCCAAGTCGGAGGGAATGTCTGTCAAGATGATGAACAATCCTGATTTTAGAGTTGATTATGGCACGATTGTATCGTGTCATATGGTTCGGCCTGAATGGGATAAACCGATAGTCTCCATCTCTTCCAATCGTAGTCTTTCCTACTATTCAGTTGAAGTCATGCAAGAGATGATGATTGAACTTGGACGTTCTACCGCCAAGGCGATTGAGCAGAGTGGCAAGAAATGTCTGCTATTGGCAAGTAATTCACTATCTCACCGCCACTTCGTAACCGAGACAAATCCTCCCGAGGATATGAGCAAAGAGCACATTACAAGTCATGCAATGCATTTGTGGGATATGAGAATGATTGAGATGATGCGACAGGGCAATTCTCAGCAAATTATCAATGAAATGCCGGAGTTCTGCGAACAAGCGATTGCTGAAGCAGATGGGGGAGCATTGACTTGGTTGTTATCTGCGATGGGAACACCTAGCGAGCCTGCAATCTTGCATGGTTATGGAACCATCATTGGGACTGGAAATGCAATCATGGAATGGCCTTGTCGAAATTGGGGTGCATGAAATGTCTGGTGAAGTAATCAAATCGTTGATTGTACCTGCTCACCCTCATCCGGTTTTGTGTCCTGAGAAAAATGAAGGATGGCAAAGAGTTAGAGATGCTTATGATGACGCGCGCAGACAAATCGAAGATAGTGATGCAGATTTAATCATCATTTATTCAACATTATGGCCAAGTGTAATCGGCCATCAAATACAGGCCGACCCGAATCCAGAGTGGGTGATGGTGGATGCGGATTTCCATGATTTGGGAAGCATACATTACTCTTTGAAAATCGATGCAGAATTCGCTATTGCTTGGAATGAAGCGAATATTGCTAGAGGGCTTGAATCACGCACTGTTGCATACCATGGCTTCCCAATCGATGTAGGTTCAGTAGTAGCGTTGGAATTACTAAATCCAGATAATCGTATTCCTGCGGTAATTTGTTCTACAAATGTATATTCAAACCGTGCCGAGACCACGGTATTAGCAAAAGCATGTATGGATGTAATCAAAGCACAAGGAAAGAAAGCAGTAGCTGTTTCTGTAATGTCGCTTTCGAACAGAATGTTCACTGAACCCATCGAACCACATGAAGATAGAATTCATTCCTTAAAAGATGAAGAATGGAATCAGAAAATTTTGGAGTTTTTGTCTGAAGGGCGTCTTGAGGACGTTGGTCAGTTAAGTAGAACCATTCACGATCAGATTAGAGTGAAGAAGGTAGTAGCATTCAAGCCGATGTGGTGGCTTTCTGCAATGAATGATAATCGCAATGACCTAACGGGGGAAGTTCTTGCTTACGAACCTATACATGGTGCTGGTGCAGCAGTTGTTGTTCTAGATCCCGAATCCAATGGTACTGGAGATAAGGAGTACGATGAAGACGATGTTGATTATTTCGGGGGAGACCGAAATGTACTAGACTCTGAGAAAAAGTCACATATCGCAGAATCTACAAATTCTGGCCCAGCACTATATGACCCTGTTGAAGGTGCTAACACAGTGAATACTTCCAAAGCACCCAAACCTGTAGGCGCTTATCCTCATGCAAGAAGAGAAGGAGATCTGATTTACCTTTCAGGAGTTGGACCAAGACAACCAGGTGATAATTCAATTCCAGGCGGTCCAATTAAGGATGCAGATGGCAAACCACTCAATTATGACATCAAAGCTCAAACTAGGGCTGTTATCGAAAATATTTCTCGAATTTTAGAAGAAGCAGGCTCATCCTTAGACAAGGTAATCGATGTAACATCTTTCTTGGTTGATATGGATAGGGATTTTGCAGGATATAACGAGGTGTGGGCTGAAACGTTAGGAAGGGTTGGTCCAACTAGAACTACCTTGGCAATACGTGCCTTACCTACTCCGATAGCGGTTGAAATGAAAGTTATCGCCAAAGTTTGAGTCAACAATATTCGCACATTTGTAAAGAAAATGTGTAGCAATGAATAACTACTCTTGGCTTGTGCTGGAAATTAGCGGTATTGCATTATTGCTTACGGAGGTGATTTTTTGGGAATTAAATCGACTACTGATAAGTTGCTGAAAGGCGATATTGCATCTGTAGTTTCAGAAGTAAAAATACAGTTCGAAAGATCACTAAATTTGATTGGAGTAGTCATTATTTCTTTGGCTGCAATGATTGGCTCCGGATTGTTCGTATTGCCCTCATTTGCGGCTGAGGTAATGGGTCCAGGAATATGGTTGGCATTCCTTTTAGCAGCAATTGTTGTCTTACCGGGGGCTATTTCGAAATCAGAACTGGCCTCAACAATGCCTGAAAGTGGTGGCTCCTATGTTTACATCGAGAGAACATTTGGACCGATATTGGGTACGATTAGTGGTCTTGGTTTGTGGGCATCATTTTTATTGAAATCTGCTTTTGCTTTGATTGGTTTTTCAGCTTATATGTATGCGGTCACGACATACTTTGATGTGACAGCTAATTCATTGACTGTTGCATTATCTGCTTTGGTATTGATTACAATATTGAATATTTTTGGAATCAAGAAAGTTAAATCTGTTCAGACACCGATTTTAGCACTTACAACCGGCCTACTCCTAATCATATGTATAATTCAATTATTTGATGCAAACATCGATTTCTCAAGGCCTATTGATGGTGCAGTCGATGTATCACAGAATGACCCGAAATTGTTAGCAGAGGCAGCGGCCTTAGTTTTCGTTGCATATGCTGGAATAATTAAGGTTGGAGCAATCGGTGGGGAAGTAAAGGAGCCACAGAAAAATTTGCCATCAGGAATTTTGCTATCACTTCTATTTGCAACCCTCCTATATTGCGTTGTCACTTTCATTATGATGGCTTCAGTTGAGGGGACTTGGTGGATGAATGATGATGGAACTGCAAGGGAAGATCCGGTATATGCATTCGTTGATGCAGTGGCATCAACCAAAGTTGGAATCGCTATTGCCATCTTAGCAGTTCTAACTATGATTTCAGGGGCGCTTTCTGGGGTATTAGCCTCATCAAGATTCTTGTTTGCTATGGCTAGGGATAACTTATTGCCTGAGTCACTAGAAGATGTAAATACGAAGTTTGAAACACCGCATTGGGCAATCATCATCACCGGATTGACAATGGCGGTTTGTATCTTAACCCTTCCAGTAAAAGATGTTGCAAAATTAGCATCGGGTTTCCAAATAATGGTGATAATAGCTTTGAATCTATGTGTAATCGTTCTTCGAAGTGCTAGATTTGAGCATGATTGGTATCATCCCACATTCAAATCACCATTTTACCCATGGTTGCAAATTGTAGGTGTCATTTCTGGAGGATATTTGGTGTATGTGATGGGAGAGAAAGCAATTTTCGGAGGATTTGCGGCAATAGTTATCGGTGTTGCGACATACAAATTGTATGGTAAAAAGCATTATGAAGTCAGAACCACTCCTTTCCAAACGTTTAGTCAATTGTTTTCCAATCCAACACCATCTGAACTTAAATTACGTCATGCAGCATTCCATGCAGCGGATGTGTATGATAACAATCACCTAACATTGAGCGAATTTATCTCTGCAATGAAAGCATTGGATATCGAATTCACTCGTGATGAATATAGGGTAATTTTCCATAACGCTGACACCAATAGAAGTGGAGTTATCGACATAGATGAGTTCCTTGGTTCATTCCCTTGTGAAGAAGAATGATTAGGACATTCTAGTCCATTCGCCAGTCTCACTGACAAGCCAAGATGTCAATTCACCATTTGAATCAATATACCAGCCGGTTTTGCCTTGCTCTGTTCCAGGAGCTGCTTGCATAACACCTGTTCTCTTGGCTTCTTCTGCGAGTCTTGCTCGCAAGTCTTCCTTGGTTTCTACAGAATCCTCTTTCTTCATCTCGACTACTGGTTCAGGTGCAGGTGTTGGAGAATCTTGTGTTTGCACTGCACCATCGTCAAGATGTTCTTTCTCGTCTTCAAATTCTTCGAAATCATCATCTTCCCAATAGTCAACTTCATTTTGTTCACCTTTCAATCGGCGAATCAGAACCAGCATTATTGCAATGAACAAGAAAATAATGATTGAGACCATTGTCAAAGCAGTATTAGAGTCACCAAGCCCTCCTCCAAACAAAACAGCATCAACATCGAAGAACCGTTGGGCAACAAGGTCCTCCCAATATGCATTACATGATTGGGATTGTCCGGACTGATCAATAGATACCTCGTAAGTATCTCCGGCTAAATGCTCTACTGAGCCTGCAGTACACTTGAGTGTAACCTCATCTTGAGGTACATCAATTCTATTTCCTGCATGGTCAATAGCATAGACTCTGATAATCATATTGCTACCTTCTTCTGGATTTTGTTCTGGCACTTCAACAAGTAGTCTGACCGCTTGGCCTGCAGAAACATCTACTGTGATGTCCAAGGTTGCTGAACCAGTTTTGAGCCTCAAGTTCCATTCACCAGCTTCTCCTCCTTCCACAATCCAGTAACCATCGCCTTTGGAAGAAGGTGAAATGTCACCTAATGGATCCTCAAATTCAAACTCGATATCTGTTGCTAAGGCAACATTTCCATGAACATCAAGTGTTGAGATTGTAATCTCAACCTCTTCTCCACTATTAACTGCGATACCATCATCATAATCTGTTGAAATATGCCTTGCAGTGCCTGCAATAACTTCTACGTCAGTAATGGCGAAGACACCCTGCGCCATAGCTCGGATTTCGTGCATTCCAAGAGATGCTGGTGCCCATTTGTCACCTGCAAGACGAATTTCCATCGTCAAATCAACATCATCAACTACCCATGTGACCAAGACTTCATTGACAAGATTACCATGCTCATCTTCGAATCTAGGTTGAAGTTCGAGAACTCCATCAGAGGGAATTCTTGTTCCACTTTCTGGAAGGATGATTCTAGCCAGTTCACCTGAAGAAACATGCAACACTGTATCGACCTCATGAACCATCTGAGTTTCATTGTCAAACCAAGTTGCTGAAATTGTAAAGTTACCAATTGGCCCAGGTCTTAATTGCATCCAATCACCTTGGTCTTCAGGTGATAGTTCGCTTGCTATTGTCCAAGCACCTTCCACAGCTCGATGATTACCTGCGGCATCGTAAGCAGAAATCGATGCCACGATTAGGTCTCCTGAGCGGAGGGTTTCTTCAGAAAGCAAGACATCAATTCCAATGATTTCTCCTTGAATGACATTTACCTGTATGGTTGCAGAAAATCCTTGGTCGCTAACACCGATTGTCCAATCTCCAATCCTTGAAGGGATCCAGACTACTGAATCACCATCCATTGAAAGTGAACCTGTAGGGACCGTCCAATTTGCAAGAGGGAGAACAACTTCTCCTGAGTTACCTAGAACATCGGTCCTAATTGCTGAAAGAATAACTGGTGATCCAGTTCGTGCTTGTGTAGTATCCATCTCAATATCTAGTCCAGTAGCCTGTGCAGGCAATACGCGAATAACACCCTGTCCAAAAGCACCGGATGTGCTGTTCACACTAATGTTCCAAACCCCAGGGGTTCCTCCGAAATAGACTCCTGCTGGAGATATCGAACCATTCTCAGCAGTCCAAGACAATTCTCCGGCTTTTGAAATTCCGACCTCATTTCCTTGAGCATCTTTAGCTATCGGAATAATGTGAATTGTAGTTCCACTTTGAACGGTCAATCCGAATGGTATCTCAAGAGAATTAGGACTTCCAGGTACCACATTGAATGTAATTTGGTGTTCCAATTCAAGATGAATAATTCGCATAATAGCAGTCCCAACTTCATCAGGTTGCCAAGTTTTGTTGTCATGGTCAATATACCCATTTTGACATCTCCAAGTCAAATCCCCTGCCACTGGATTACCTGCTCTGTCAACCAAAGTTGCATTGAGTTGAATTTCGTCATCTATGCTAATTTCAGTCACATTAAATCCTGATTGGATTCCTACAGGCCAACCTGGGCTAACTACTACTGATGTAGTTGAATTGACATTGCCACTAGTTGCAGTAATTGTCGTTTGCCCAGCCATTCCAGGGGTAAACAAACCCTCATCATCGATAGAACCGGAACTTGAAGCCCAAGTTATTGGTTCATTTATCGGATTTCCAGAGGAATCTTTCACTATAGCAGTGAAGCGAATTGCTTGGTCTGCACTCACTGTTTGGGCATGAGGGTCGATATCGATACTGGCTGGTGTAGCAGCTATAACCGGTGCAGAGATTTGAACCAGCAATAGGGTGACCAGCAATGAAAGAACTCTCCTCCTCACAGAAATCCCCTTTGCCCATCAAATTCTACCATTCTTTAGGTTTCGATTAGTCGGCCCATTCATTCCATTCGGTAGTGCCTGGGTCACGGTACCACCATGATCCATTTTCATCCTCTGCCCATTCGACATCGTCTTCATCGACTCGATAATCAGCCATCCAATCTTCACGTCCACGTTCAACAACCGGAGGCCCAGTTGGTCCTGTGCTAGCAGGTTGTTCCTCTTCTTCATACACGTAATCATCATCATCTTCATCATCATCATCGTCATAATCAGAGCCTCCTGAACGAAGTACCATGACAATGACAACAAGTAGAACAATCACAATAAGAATTGCTAGAATTCCACCAGCGTAGTAAAGTGTCCCACCAGCCTCAAAGAATCCCATGAACGTCCCTTCAACAACAATGGAATCAGACACTTCCTTATTGTGAACAGCGATAGTCACGGTTTGTTCTTCAGCATCTAATGTAGTGATAGTCCACTTACCATTCTCTACTAATTTGGCAGTCATTCTACCAGTCAACTTCACCTGAGTTTCTGGAGGAACAGGAATCTCATTTTCCCATGCATCAAACGTTCTAACTTCTATGTCGAATGACTCCAACTGTAATACTGAGTCCTCAATGATTGTCAATTCGATACGATCAACGGTTTGATGAGCTGAAACAGTTACTGTCCATACATCTTCTGCACCACTTGGAGAGCGGAACTTGAATGTGTGTTGTCCAGCGGTTGTAGCACTCCAATTGTAAACTCCATCTGAACCCTCAATGGTCGAGGCAGGTACGGCTTTGTTGTCTTGTGTCCACAAAACACTCTCAAGGAACGTATTTCCATCAGCATCTGTGCCTGTGATTGTTAGAGTGTATACATCACCGGCTTTGGCAGTATCTGCGATTACTTCGAGGTCAACAGAAACAGCATCACCGTGTTCAACAGTGATTGCTACAGTTTCAGAAATATTGTATCCGGTGCTGGAGATTGCCCATGCGGTAATTGCCCATTCTCCAACAGTGGTTGCTTCCCAAACACCTGCATTATCTATGATTGTAGATGTAATGTTGGAGGTCTCTCCAGTGTCAAGGTTTTCCAGAGTGTAAGAAATAATTGAAGAATCAATGGTATTGTTATCTCCGTCGAACAACATTGGCAAGAATGGCACTTCTCCGTCAGCATCTATATTTTGATTCAACTCTACAGGCTGGTAAAGTATAATGTTTATCAAGTCTCCATGTGCTACCGAAATATTCAGTATTGCATCAAGAGTGATATTTGCATCTGTAAACGTTGCACGTAATGTGTATACTGAATCAGAGGCCCAGACAGGAGCGAATATTGTGGTTGAGCCATATGTCATTTCTTGCAGAACACTTTGGTCTGTATACTGAGCATGCTCAATGGTCCAAGCGACATTTTCAGTCCATCTGTTCCCATCAGCGTCATGTGCTTTGACCTTGATTGTAATTTCATCGTCTGCAGTAATTTCTTGCAGTGAACCAGTCGAGTCTACCGAATCGATAACTAGAATCAACCCAGTGATTTCTCCTTCACTGACTTGAACGACTACACTGCTACTCATGCCCGCATAACTAGCAGTTAGAGTCTTGGAGCCTCGATTTTGGGCATGCCATTCGGCAGGTTGCCCTGCGGTTATCATACCGTCACTGATTGTCCAATTTTCTTGAGGTATAACCACTGATAAACGGTTACCCATGACGTCGATTCTGGTTGTATTGAGCCAAACCACGTCATCAGCAGTAACGAATGTAGAGGATGCATTAATCTCGAGACTTGTCATCTCTCCGTGAGTTACCTGAATAGGTATTTCGTGGTATATTCCACCGGTGGAAGTCATGTTTAAAACATAGTTTCCAACAGTCATTGCGAAGTATGTGCCATTGGCTTCAGTGAATACTCCTCCACCAACAGTCCAAGTAATTCCACCACCTACTTCTAGGCCCAACAAGTTTCCATATTGATCGTGTAATGTCCAGTTCAATTCACACGTTTCTCCAGCATGAACTACTTGTTCACAACCAGATGTTTCGTAGTGTGTTGGAACTCCA
The DNA here is from genome assembly GCA_964516645.1 of uncultured Candidatus Poseidoniales archaeon. Lineage (GTDB taxonomy): Archaea > Thermoplasmatota > Poseidoniia > Poseidoniales > Poseidoniaceae > MGIIa-K1. The sequence goes on along the minus strand of CAZEXE010000008.1, from coordinate 9,447 downwards.
CCTAATACAGTTATAGTGACATCAGTAGTCTGTCCATTCCAAAATACAGCAACTGTCTGGATTCCAGCATCGTGAGGATAGAATGTAGTTCCACTCATCGTTCCATTAGTTGGAGTGTAAGTGATAGTCAATCCTGGAACTGTATTTCCATGTTGGTCTTTTATCGAAGCAACGATTGTGAATGTCTCATCAGCCGTTATCGTTTCTTCAATATCTTCGACAACAAGCGTTACCGGTTGCCCCGGTGTAACCGTAATTGATTCTGTGGCACAAATTACACCGAAACATGCAGTCACATCATGTGTTCCTACTGATTGTGGAGTGAATACCCCAGTTGAATTGATGGAACCGTCGCTAACCGACCAAACAACATCTTCAGCAACCATTCCTCCTAATTCATCTTCAAGTATGTGTGAGAACTGAACTGTGGAGTCTGCATCAGTAGTTTGACCAGATGGCGAGATAGATATGAAATGAACATCAGTGTAGTTGATTAGTATCTTAGGTCTCTCTTCCAATGAGTTTTCACTAGAGTAGAATTCAACCCATGAAGGCGAACCAGCTGGTGTAGTTGCGATTACAATCCAAGCATGGTCTTCATCAATAATCATGTAATCATGCCCTATGTCCAACCAAACTTCGGTAGTTCCAGAATTAATTGTAACACTTGAGATTGGTGTCGAATCATATTCAACACCTGCCGTCATACCACCTGCGCTCCAAGCAATTCCCGCTTCGGAACTATTCCATGTTGAACCTGATTGCGACCATGCGTTGGTCAGCAATCTATGTACGCTCAAAGTCATCGTTCCTGCTGGCGAAGATTCAACTTGTAGATTGAGTGAAGCAGAATGAATCATTGCACCTAATGGTAGTGGCACTTGGCTATTGTCCAGTGCCAAAATCATTCTACATTCTGTATTTGCACCTTCACAGTTTGTTCCAACCATCATTGATTCTGAACCATGATTCATATCAGCGAAACCACTACCAATGTATGAATCTCTGATATTTGTATGTCCTAAGTCGGCAACTTCGTTACCTGTTTGGAAAGTGTAAGTCCACGTGTGGTCGTTATTGTAGGAGTGGTCTACTGGCAAACCAATTGCAAATGCTCTACGGCTTGAAGAAGGCCCCGGGATCGAGCCGTTTATCGCCTGAACCCACCAACTGTATACTTCTCCCGCAATCAAGTCTTGACTAAATGTGAATGTGGTTCCATTTATTTCAGAGTCTTCCCATGATTTGTACTTTTGTTGACCATCGGTATTTGCGATGGTGACAATGTATCCTGTGGCACTACTGACGCTATTCCATGACAGTTGAGGTTTATCGAGGGATTCTAATTCCCATGAACTGGTATTGTACAATACAGCTCCATCAGCAGGGTATGTGAGAGTAGGTTGTCCAGGTGGTATCACTCCATTCACATTGTCAACATATTCTAGAATAAGTTTAGGCCTGTATTGGTTGTGAGAATTGTCGTAGAACGAATGGCCAGAAGTTGGTGTCCCCACAGACTGCAACATTATTGATAGAGTTTGGTTGCCATTAATGACATTGGATTGCGCCAGTGAAGTAATATCCCAAACCTGCCATCCATTAGTTGGTACAACTAACATTGTTGAGCGAGTAACTTCACTACTTGAGCAACTTGGAGCCGAATTCCAAGTAACGCTATCTTCGGTAAATGTATCACAAGCATGGGCACTCACTGTAAGTGAGGATGTTCCAGAAACATTGTTTCTGTATAACGAAAGTAAGGCACTTGTTGGTGTCATCGCTGTAGGGAATGGCATTTCAGACAGGTCAAATGTTAGAATTATGTTAGATTCACCAGAACCACTCGCGGAGATTCCCAAATCTAATTGTCCATTATCTCCAAGTGCTGAATTAGGCCTGTTAGAATCTATTGTAGCATCTGGAACTCCAGGTAGACTGTCAGTTTCTTCAAAGACAGAACCGTCGAACAAAGTCACCGTATGATTTCCAGCCCCATCATCACTACCGATTTCTCCAGGAACTCTGTATGAATGTACAGGTGACCACTTTCCTAACCTGTGGTCTTGTTCAGCGCGGATTCGCCAGTATACCCAGTGATCACCAGAATCATGGTCCTCAATCGTATATGATAGATTTGAATAATCCCATGTTCCATTAAAGGTGCTATTGTCGCTTAAGTCATAGGACCAAGTTTCGTTTTCGTCTGTGAATGCATCATCCATAGACACTTCCATAATCCATCGAGTTTCGTTTGATTCAACCGCTGTCCAATTCATAGTGTTATCATCAGCCCCTTTAGGTCGAGATGCAGATTCATTCCATATTGTAGAACCATCCGATGGATGTAAATTGTTTGCTGGTGAAGGCAACCATTGTGTCCCAGTTCTCCATGTTAGAGTTAATTCAGGACGTAATGATTCATCGAGTAAGTAATTGCTACTTGCGAAATGCCATTCATCACGAGTATCATCAATTACCCAGAATGCCAAACTCACCTTGTCGGAGCCGTTTGCATGTGCATGTTGCACCGCATATGTAATATCGAAATCAACAGTGTAGTCTTCGTAATCAATACTTGCAATTTCGAAAGGAGTATCACAAGGAACGTCAGACCATGAGGAGTTTGCACCAGTAGGTCCGTTGTATGTTGCGTTTTGGTCCCAATTGTCAAGCATTTCACATACTGCGATTCTGATAGTTTCTTGAGCATTTTCTCCACCGCTCAATCTGTTCAATGTTAATGTTGCAGTGATGAATTCATGCGATGCAGGAATTGGCATATTTGACCAATTAACCATCAGTAATGAAGTTGAATCATGGTTTAGAGATGTTGTAAGATTAGAACGGCCCATAATCATGATTCCCGAATTCCCATATGCGGAATTTGAAGAACCAGAATCGAGATATGTATCTATGAAAATCGCAGGATAATCCAAAGCTTCTACAATTAATCCTTCTTGTAATGAAATGTTAGCATCGGTTGAGTTGATGCTATTTCCTGTGCTTGCAGGTATATGGAAAATTGTATCATTTCCTCTTGCTCCAAGGATGTCATCTGTTATTGGTTGAATGAACCATTCATAGGATTCTCCAGTTGACAGGCTATTTGGAGAAGTCCATGTCATGTTAGTCAAATCCCAACCACTGTTTGACTCTCGACTATCGTAAACATTCCATCCTGCCCTTTCATCAGAGTAATCATTCCAGATGAAAATTCTCCAATCATCTACATTGGATGAGCTTGGGTGACTCCATGTGAAACTTGGAGTTGCACCAGGTAACAATGCGTGGGTAGATGTGTCCCAGATTATTTCATCGATTGTAGGGTTAGTATTTGTTCCAGCAACTTCTGGAGAGGATGCATTGCCGGTTGCCCAAGTTAGGTTTAGCCAAGGGCGTTCGCTTGCTCCTCCATCGGTTGATGTGAATACTGTTTGTCCCTCGTCGATGGAACCTACAATCATCAAAGATAGGTGTGAGTCACCATTTGCAAATGCATCTTGTACCAATTCCGTAACATCGAAATTCATCCAATCAGCAGACGCACCTGTCCGAACATCGGACATACCGCCACGGTCACTTGTGCCCATCGCACCAGGACTAGACCAGTTGTTCACGCCATCGTACGTCGTACCGTTCGCACTAGTGTTCCATGCAACAAGTGCAGGATGAATCGAAATAGCGTTGCCGGTGTCTGAACCGAATTGTGCATACAGGTTTAGGACAGCATTCGAAATGTGTGCATTCTGCGGATTCGGCAATTCAGTCAACGGAATTTTCAGCAGCGCAGTGGCGTTTTCACCAGTAGCACTCGTTCCTACTTTGAATGTAGACGACGAAGATTGATCTGCAGTCGCACCAACTCCTGAATCAGCCACCCATGTGTCGATGAAGTTAGGGAGATTTAGTGATGGCATTGCTTGGCGATGATGTAACTCAACAGCCGCAGAATTTGAGTCGATACTCCATGTAGTGACATCTGGCAGCAAGAAGTGGAATGGTTCAGACCAATTTCCAATTTGATTAGTTACGCTTGTGGCTCTAACCCTCCAGTACCATGTGTTACCCGTTTCAAGTAGAGAAGTCATATCGTATGTTTGGTTTGTTATATCGAACCCGGTGTCAGTCCAACTGGTTGCCATGATCAAATCTGGTGAATTGAAATTACTTGTAGTATCTAATTCAATTGACCAACCACCAACATTGACTCCGCTATTAGATAAGTTCCAAGATAAATGAGGATTTTGGTCAGGGGCTGGATTGATTCCACTATCAACAGACCAAGATCCATTCAGTGGTGTTTGTGGAACTGGTTCAGACGGTAGGGCATCAGAACCAGGAACATATACGAAGGAAATTTCAGCTCTGCTTGCAGAATTTGCATTATTTGGATAGAATAATGCGTCTCTATCACTACCTGTGCCAACTCCTACAATTCCTAGAATGAGGTCCACAGCACGGTCTTCACGCATTGCATTTTGAACGGCTAATGTGATGTCAAATTCTACCCAGTCGCCAGCAGAGTATGAGTTATCCAAGGCTTCTGTATCCAGAAGTCCAGCTCTCTCCCAACCTTTGGCACCGCTAGTTCCCCAACTATTTGTACCATCAAATGCTGACCAAGTGGACGTTGACTCGGACCAATTGTGTTGTCTGCTCTCCCACGCACCAATGGTTGGAGTTCCGGTAGGATAGTCAGCCAATCTCATTTTCAAAGTTGCAGTCTTTACAGCGTAACCACTAGGCAATAGATGGCTGGTAAGGTCACATCCCAGTAGTATTGTAGCCTCTGATGGGAATGTATTGTAAGAGACTTGCATCTCTTCTTCTCCGTTGTAGTTACTACTTGGAGTTCCACTGTCAATATATGTGTCTTCACAACTTGGAGAGTCTCCAGCGGTTGTAGCATTTCCGTGAGAAAGACGTAATTGATGTTCATCATCCTGCAAATATTCCGATTCTAATCCCGAAACAAGGAATGAGGTACTGGACCACCACGAATGATGACCAGAAGTAGTATTCAATTCAGCAGTTCTCCAGTGATATAGAACTCCATCAGGTAGATGTGTTGGCGCACCAGATTCAGTCCCCCAAGAATCCCAAAAACCACTTGAGGTTACATTGACGCTCGGATCATAGTCATAGATAATATTCCTGAATTCTGCATCAGATGAAATTTGTAAATACATTTGTCCAGCTGTGTTGTAGCCTTGGCTCATAGTTTGCCAAGTCAATTTGGGTGTTGTGTTTCCAGATAGGTTGTCACCTGTCAAGTTCCACACACCTTCTCCTCCAGATGGGGAGATTGGGTCAGCAATATCTGGTGGTCCATCACTATCCCAATCATATGTAATCTCCAATTCAGGTTGGTCGCAACCTGTCGCTTCTGTGCTGCACAGATTTACAAATTGTGTAGTTGATTCTTCAATACCCCATGTCGATGCAACCATCATCAATTCGAGAGAATTCGAAGTTGAAGTTCCTGCTTGGTTTGCAGCATTATTATCATCAATCCATTTCTGAATTGCTACGGTTAGATTAACCTCGATTGAAGAAGAAGATTGATCACCCTCAAATTGGCCTACTGACATTGAAGGAACTCTTCCTCCATCGTCCCAGTAATATGTTCCATCATACTTTCTCCATGTGACTCCGTTTTCTGTCCATTCGTCACCATCCATAATGTGGAAACTGACATTTGCAGTTCCACTGTAACCTGTTCTATCTAATGCCAAGTTAGCTGAGATGATTGAAGAATTAGAATGTAGGCCTATATCGTCGAGGTTAAACCTTAGCAATCCGTATTGGTCTGTAGAAGAGGATGACCCTATTGTGATATTATCATCGTTACCCATGTTAGCATTCTTGGCAACTCCATTGGAATCCACAAATGTGTCTTCGATGGTATCCTCGGAAAGACCAAGGTCATCTAAAGTGAAAGAAATTTGACCATATCCACCTACTTCTGTAACAGTATGGCCAGGAAGATGGAAGTAACCTGTTTGCCATGGCCCTATGGTGTCAGAAGAGTCAATCGCTCTCATACGGTAATACATAGTGGTAGAATTGGAAAGTTCATGTCCAATAGGGACATCCATTGCACCATCACCTGCATTGATAGTGAACAGAGATGAATTATCAACAGTGCTGTAATACCATGCATCATCAGCATCAGACTTGAAATCAGGGCTGATAGATAATTGTACTTGAGCAGCAGTTCCCGACATGCTTTCCCAAGATAGTTCTGGGTTTGTGGCTGCTGATAGCAAGAATTTGGATTCATCCATTAATGCTGCACCATCTTCTACGAAGTTAGGAGACAAACTACCTCCATTTGTGTGAGTACCGTTTTGGTGAGTAATCGTCAAAGAAGGCCTACTATTGGTTGCCATCGAATCAGACATATGACAGGTGTAGGCACTTCCTGTGGCTGCTAGGAGGAGGTCAATTGAGCTCCTAGAATTGATCACAGCATCTTGAACGATTGCTGTAACATCGATTTGGAACGTGTTGTTCGCATATCCATAGAATGGCGGTTCCCATGTGCCATGGTCAGAATCATCATCTGCACCATATAATCCCCAGTTGATACCATCATCTGGGTTGTTCCATGTAACATTAGCCTCATCCCATGCACGCTTCATTCGTGAAGTGAAGATGTTAATCTCTCCGAGTTGTAGAGGGTCTATTCCACATGTTAAGTTGAGGATTGCATCATTAACCAAGTCACCGCTCGGAACCGAGTTGTTGAAAGAAATCAAAATACGAGATTCTCCTGCAACACCTAAGCCCAAGCCTGCAGTTTCATCGCTTCCGTAATTCGTGTTAGGATTAGCAGAATCGATTCCTGCATCCTTAGTTGGATTGAATGAAGATGTCGTTTGTAAAACGATAAATGAGTCCTCTAGTTCTTCATTTGGCCAATTTGGCACTGCTTGTGGCAATGCTAAATCTGCGAATAAAAACATCAAAACCAATAGCAAAGAAGTTGTAATTTTACGGCGGTCACGGCTGTTCGACGACATGGGGCTCAGCCAACCACCGGAGGTAGAGGTATAGTTTCCTTTCGGCTGGCCACCCGTAGGGTGGCCGAGGCAAAATCAGATGTTTTTCCCTAAGGCGAAGGTTCAAGTTCGTCCTATTCTGACCTAGTATGGTATGAGCGAACTGTGGGTTGAACGTCATCGACCTCAAACGGTCGGAGATATTCGCGGCCAAGCCTCAGTCGTACAGAGATTGGCTTCATATGCCAATTTGGCAGACTTTCCACACCTGTTGTTCGCAGGCCCTCCTGGTACTGGAAAAACAACCGCTGCAATGGCGTTGACAAGGGATGTTTTTGGACCAGAATTCCGTAACAATCTGTTAGAGATGAACGCTAGTGATGAGAGGAAGTTAGAGAGCATTCGAACAAAGGTAAAACAATTCGCAAGAACATCACCATATGGGGATGCCGAATTCAAAATTATTTTTCTTGATGAAGCAGATGCACTAACCCATGATGCACAAGGCGCGTTGAGAAGGATTATGGAACAATATGCACAGACTTGTAGGTTCATACTTTCTTGCAATTATTCTAGCAAAATCATCGAACCAATTCAAAGCAGGTGTGCTGTATTTAGATTTAGACCACTTGCTGATGTAGATGTTTTAGATCAAGTAAAGGCGGTAGCCAAGTCCGAAAAGGTTGAACTTGATGATGAGGCTGCTGAAGCCCTAGTCAGAATTTCTCAAGGAGATTTAAGAAAGGCAATAACCGCATTACAAGTTGCTGCTGCTCTAGAAAAGAATGTCACAAGAACTCTGATTTATGAGACAAGTGCAACGGCTCCTCCCGAGTCTTTGCATCAGTATTTGATGGCATGTAGACAAGATGGATTTCATGCCGCACGAAGAAGGTTAAGAGAATTGTTGGATAAGTATGGATTAGCTGGAACTGACTTTGTCAATCAATTGCACCGAGAATTATATGGTGCTGATTTCCTGTCTGAAATCCAAAAATTAGAATTGACAGAATTGATGGCTGAAATTGATTTCAGATTGGTAGAAGGTGGAGGTGAAGCAATCCAATTGGATGCTTTGACAGCACGTCTCTCCAAATTACTCAGTTGAATCTTCTTCAACTAATTCCTCGACAACCAGAGTCATTGTCACTGTTCTTGTATTCTCCCAAGGGTCACCGTCCTCGGTTACCTTGATTACGAAGTCATAACTTCCTTCAGTCAAACCTTCAGGAACCGCAATTGCAACTGGATAATCAATATCTTTGTGAGAGCGAACTGAATCTAAAGTCGCAGCATCAACACTTTCGATATCCGGCCATGAATTATCTACAGAACTTACATTCTCAGGAAGCCATGAGTAGGTAAATGCATATTCAGCATCAGCAGCATCGAAATTGTCACTGAATGCTAGAACGATGAAATGTGTTCCAGTATAGCCTTCAGTGAGTGTCACTTCACCGTCTGATGATTTTGTGAAATCATATCCGTCTTCGCTGGAAGAAATCATCCCCCAACCGTCGTCAACTTGTGGAGCAACAATATCTGCAAATGGTGCATTTGTCAGCAAGAATGTCAAAGCCAACCAAGTGAAAATGTGTAAAAATGATGCTTTAAACCAAGTTCCTTTGGTATAATGTTCCACAAATTTTTCTGGCAAAATGGCTCGATGAATAGAAGGTAAGAGAAAAATCGCCATCATTGGAATGAACCAAAGCATATCCACATTGTCCTGCGAACTAGGCATTGCAACATATCTCATCAATAGTGACATTGTAGCTGCAAATGAAATCACGAGCCACATTGATACTGTGTCGGCCTTTTCCTTAGACACATGTTTGACTGGATCGAAAGACTCGATGCCCATGTCTGCACCGGAGCGATTCTTCTTCCGCTCCTTGTCACCAGTGCTACGATTTCGCCTTTCTGCGGCAGCCGCGGCCATGGCAGTATTGATGTCGACCATCAGATGTGCGGATAGTTGCCAGTGAATGAAGCCTGTGGTCGAGTTTTCACGCGTGTATACTTCACCGTCAAACCAAGTAGGCCGCATTATTCAAAGAGGGGTGTACGGTGGGCGGAGTGCTTGCCGGGGTGGCGTAGTTGGTGGCGCGTCGGACTCATAGGGCAGTTCTAAGGAACTTTTTGTGACGTACCAAAGCCCCTTCACATGTCTGAGACATCCGAAGGTCGCGGGTTCAAGCCCCGCTCCCGGCACCATGCTTATCCGCATTTTTTAGACGTCTAGTGACTAGAAATTAAACAAGACAATATAACCGAGAACTCTGAGCAAGGTTGGGTGAAGGTATGAAGAATATTTTCGATGAGATGACTAGGTTTAGCAGCGATAAGCCAAAGACGACATTAGGAATAATTGCTCTTTTCATTCTAGCATTAACTCCTAATGCGATGTTTATCAACTTCGATAATAGTGAAGATGCCT
>CAZEXE010000007.1:46593-48776 GCA_964516645.1 uncultured Candidatus Poseidoniales archaeon | reverse complement strand
TGCAAATCGGTTTACGACAGCGTTTGCAGTTATGCGAGGCGGTTCGGCCACAGTCGTCACAACGCTTCATGGGTAAATGCAGAGGAGTCCTGTATTATCAGGCTTACTCTTGAAGTTAATTAAAGAATATATACCATGCCATTAATGTATTTTACATGCAAAGCGGGGTTTTTGGTCTGTTCGCATTTAGTTGTACCCTGTTCTCCTTGCTAGTTTATGCAATTACAAAAGGTAGAATCGAACATTTTAATGGATTAGAAAGAAAAGTCCTTGCAACCAAAGACCCCTTTTGGAGTAATATCCATGCGATTACAATATTTTGTTTGTTAGCATACATGATTGCTGACATGTTTTTTGTTTTGGTTAACAGCAATCTGTTTTGCAAAATCAATGTAATGTTATTTGATTCATATTGTCATCAACCCAATGACTTCCAATCAATAATATTGGATGGAGAATTCAGTACCGGATATACTTATCTTTATGTATTTATTTTGATTATTCCAATTTTTTGGACTACGTGGGCATTAAAAAATGAAATCGATATCCACAAAAAATTGAGAGACGCAAGAAACGACTTGCTACTGGGAAGAATGGTTGAGAGTGACGATGGAACTTGGACAGATTCTAGAGAATATCAAGCCACGCCACCTGTACAACAACTAAAACAACCCGCAACTTTTGAAGAGGTTTTGCACGCGATGGAAGCAGAATTAGAAAGGGCTGTAGATTCTGCAAAATTTCTGAAGCGCGAATTGGATGTAACAAAACAAAAAGTAATTTCTCTAGAAGAGGAAGTTCAAGTAAAAGATGTCGAAATTCAACAAATCAAAGAATCAAAATCAAACTTTGATAAGATGATTTCTGAGAATTCCAAGACTGAAGATGGCGATACTAAATCGCTATCTCTAACCGATTCGGTTATGGTTGGAGATTCCCTAATGGGTGGAGTTAAAATTGACAAGCAGATCAATAACGACCCCGAAGCTATTGCAAAGGCTGTCATTGATGCCTACCGTATGGGAGTTAACGACTCAGAGTGAAGGGCTTAGCGTCTTAAACTACCAATGATGTAGCATAAACATGCCAGAACCACTTCCGGATTTTGGTAACATCCACTTTGCAGGAACTTTGCGACCTTCGCAACAAGCAGCTAGCAAAAAAATTATTCCACAACTAGAAGCGGGAGAAACCAGGCTCCATGTTGTAGCACCACCCGGTTCTGGTAAGACGGTTTTGGGGTTATATGTCTGGGCTGATTTGATCAAGAAACCGACACTTGTTTTGTCTCCTAATTCAGCAATACAAGCACAGTGGGCCGCTAGAACTTCCCTATTTGATTTGGACGGCAAAGACGATTTTATCAGCACGGATGCAAAGAATCCTGGGCTCTTAACTTCTCTAACTTACCAATCTGTTACCGCACCTGGCAAGGGTGGAGAGGACGTCGAGGAACTTGCCTTAATGGCGTGGTCTGAAAAATTGATTAGTGAAGGAGAGGCCCATGACTACCAAACCTGTGAAGCATGGCAAAATGACCTCAAAGAAAGAAATCCCGATTACTATGAAGAAAGGCTAGGAACCTATCGAAAAAAGGTAAGGGATGAGATTGCAAAAAAGGGCAATGCTCTCTCGATTCTAGGAAAAAGTGCCAAAGAAAATCTTCAGAGACTAAAGGATGTTGGAATCGGACTTATCATCCTCGATGAATGCCATCATCTGATGCATCACTGGGGCAGAATTCTTGCTGAGGTCAAGGAGTTATTTGGCAACCCCGTTGTACTTGGATTGACCGCTACTCCACCGGTTCCAGAAGATTTTGATGAGGATGATGCAAAACGGTATGAGGAATTTTTTGGCCCAGTAGATTACGAGGTTCCTGTACCTGCTTTGGTTCGCGAAACCAATTTGGCACCATACCAAGATTTGTGTTACTTTGTCAGACCAAGTTCCAAAGAATTACAATACATTGCAGGTGTTGATTCTGAATTTGAAGAGTTGCTTAGTGACCTGCGAAGCAAAGAACAGACTCGTGGACCAGATAGAGTCCCAGATTTGGACACATGGGTTTTCGAATCACTGCAAGAAAGGAAATCGCCTGGCGGTTCAACCATGGGGTGGAGTGAATTCCACCGTAAGTATTCGGCATTTGCAGATGATGGTCGTAGATTTTTGCAAATCCA
>CAZEXE010000007.1:24794-46493 GCA_964516645.1 uncultured Candidatus Poseidoniales archaeon | reverse complement strand
GTAATGGCATATTCTGCATCAAAAATTGCAGCGCTTGAGAACATCGTCTCTACTGAAAGAACCGCGTTAGGAGATTCGATTAGAATTGTAATTGTAACCGATTTTGAAAAGACTTCAGCCACTTCACTTGTTGAAGGAATCCTCGATGATGAAGCTGGTGGAGCAATTGCGGTTTTCCGCTCTATGGTATCGCATAGTGAAGGAGATTCACTCGACCCAATACTGATGACTGGCAGTACGGTATTAGTAGATGATGATTTGTTTGATCGATTCATTGAAAGGGCAAAACTTTGGATTGCAGAAAACGAAGTGGATATCCGTTTTGAGGACCATGTTCACGACGGATATCACGAAATTCATGGCAAAGGAAACGATTGGATTCCAAGATATTATTCGATGATGATTACTGATTTTTTCCAAGAAGGCTTGACAAAATGTCTAATTGGAACTAGAGGCCTACTGGGAGAAGGATGGGATGCATCAAGAATCAACGTCCTTGTAGACTTAACAACGGTCACAACAAGTATGAGTATCAATCAACTACGAGGCCGCTCCATTCGCCTTGATTCAAATTGGAAAGAAAAAGTTGCAAATAACTGGGACATCGTTTGCTTAGCAGAAGAATTCACAAAAGGTTTCGATGATTATGAACGCTTCAAGAGGAAACACAAGCAATTGTTTGGAGTTTGTGATGATGGGACTATCGAGAAGGGGGTTGGCCATGTACACGCAGCATTCAATGACGCTAAACCAGAGGGTGTAAACGAAGGTATGGCTCTGTTCAATGAAGAAATGCTTGCAAGGGCTGGTAATAGGTCACATGTACGCAATCTTTGGGGAATAGGTCAACCATTTGACGTGGTATCTAGTTCTGCTGTAGAAGCAAAAATGGGCTCGAGTTTTGGTGGTGGTTTCAAATTTGGAATAAACAAACGGCCTTGGACTGATGAATCATTAATGCTTGAGATCTCCAAAGTAATTGTTGACACTTTGAGTAATTTGCATGAAATCGACCGAGCTTGTAAGCCATCGGGTGGCAATCGTGGAGGAGGTTGGTTGAGGTATCACCTCGAGCATGCTACAGAAGAAGAGACTGCAAAATTCACCAAGGCGCTAGAAGAAGTGCTAGGTCCACTAGAAAATCCGCGATACATTATCAGCAGACCTGCGATGCATATGAGTGAGACTTGGCTTTCGAAATTATTTCCTGAAGTGGTTGCCAAATTTTTACGCCGTGCTGAACGAAGAATTCAGATGTACCATACGGTTCCAACGATTGTAGCAAACACAAAACAACGTGCTGAAGTGTTCAAAAAGAACTGGGATTACTATATTGGAAAAAGCGAGTTAACATACTGTCGAAATGATGAAGGAAAGGAATATGTCGAAAATATCCGACTAAATGGAATGGGTCCGAAAAATAGCATCCATAGAAAGGAAGTCTATCTGTAATCAATCCCAGATTCCCATGTCCATTCTTGCATCTTCGGTCGCATGCACCTTTGGATCCCATCTTGGCGACCAAACCAAATTGATATGAACGCTCTCAACCGCATTCAATGCGGCTCGATGTGCTGCTGCCATGATTTCTGCAGCTGCCGGACAACCTGGGCTGGTTAGTGTTAAGTCAACCTCGGCATGTTGAACGCCGTCTTTATCTTCAAAACGAACATCGTAAACCAATCCTAATTCTACAATTGATAGATTTAATTCTGGGTCTTCAACCTCTTCCAAAGCGGTCATAACTTCTTCCTTTGTACTCATTTCATCATCTCTCTAACTCTATTCTGAATCATATCGAACATAGTCCTGAAACCATTCGATCGTGAAGGTGTTAGGCTATTCAAAATTCCTGCCTCCTCAGCAAAATCGGGTGTCAATTCTAACACTTTTTGTGGCGATGAACCATTTACTGCTATCGAAAGTATCCCCTGCAGGCCTTGAACCATCTTTGCATCCGCAGCAGCTCTCATCCATACCAAATCATCACGGATGTTTACTTCTATATGAGCGATGGATTGACAACCTTTTACTAGATTATCCTCACTCCATTCGCCATGAGGTAATTCATCTATTTCACTTGCAAAATCCATCAAGACTTCCAACCTCTCAAACTGGTCTTCAATCTCCTGAAATTCATTGATAATTTCTTGGATCGAATCTGGCCAATTCATGCCATTGCCTCCAATACTCGGTCAATTCCAGCAAGGAAAATCTCAGCATCAGATTCGTCGTTGTACAGATAGAACGATGCTCTAATAGTGCCACTAACTCCCAATTTTTCCATCAGTGGTTGTGCGCAATGGTGACCAGTTCTGACCGCTATTCCTTGAGCATCCAGCAGTCTTGCAAAGTCTTCGGGATGGATAGAAGGATGAGTGAAAGAAACTACTGCGGCATCGCTTGGGTTAAGTGAAGAATAGACTGTCATACCCTTTTGCTCAAGTCTCTGAGCGACATTCTTCGCAATCGCTAGTAATCTCTTATGGTGGCTTGCCAAATCGATTTGTGAAATCCATTCCAATGCTGCTGCCCAGCCAAATCCTTCTGCAATCCTAGGAGTTCCTGGCTCGAATTTATGTTCATTCGATTGGTATGTTGAACCTTCAAGTGTAACGGTTTCAATCATATCACCTCCGCCCATAAACGGTTCCATTTCAGAAAATGCAGCCTCGCTAATCAGAAGTGCACCGATGCCGGTAGGGCCACACATTTTGTGAGCACTAAAAGCCATGAAATCGGCTCCTAGTTGCTTGAAATCAATCAGTTCATGAGGCACTGCTTGTGCCGCATCAATCAGTACTTTAGCGCCAACCGCTTTTGACATTGAAACAATATCTTCCACTGGATTTCTTATTCCGAGTACATTGGAAGTGTGGACCACACAAACCAGTTTTGCCCCATCTAAAGCAACCTCAAAGGCTTCCAAATCTAACTTGCCGTCATCGACAGGAACAAAACGCAATTCGATTGCAATTCTTTCTGCCAACATTTGCCATGGAACGATGTCACTGTGATGTTCCATTTCGGTCAAGACCACCACGTCTCCAGAGCATAAATTATGCTCACCCCAAGCATGTGCAGCCAAATTAATCGCTTCAGTAGTGCCACTAGTAATTACTGCGAAATCTGAATTGTATCTCTGCTTCAACAATTTCCGACACGCTTCATATCCTTCTGTAGCCTCTCCTGCTAATGTGTGTACTGCTCGGTGAACATTGGCATTAGATGATGAATAATATTGCGACATTGCATCAATAACGCATGCTGGTTTTTGGGTAGTAGCAGCATTGTCAAGATAGACCAATGGCCTACCATTTATCTGCCTAGAGAAAATCGGAAACTCCTGTTTCATTCACATCACCCATTCATTAGGCATTCGAGGTGAACCAGCAATCTAGTCCTCATTACTGTGACGACCTTTTCACTTTTCACATGTTTGAAGGCATCCATCAAAAATCCCTCGACGATTAATGCTGACGCCTCTTCAGGAGAAAGGCCTCTAGATGCTAAATAATGAATTTGATTGACATCGATTGGTGCACTTGCAGCGCCATGGGCTGCTTTGACATCATCTGCTAATACTTCCAGTTCAGGAATTGCCTCTGCCCTAGATTTTTCAGACAACAAAAGATTGCGGAAAATCTGTCCTGCATCGCTGCCATCAGCACCTTCACAAATTGTTAGCAAACCTGTCCCTACTGAATGTGATGAACCGTCGCAAGTAGCATGCATAACGAGTGAAGAATATGTGTGTCCAACACTGTGCTTAATTTCCACATGATGATCATCATGCCTTGAGCCATAACCATTTGATGCAACACCTGCTCGAACTTGCGCACCTGTTTGTTGCAAATCCACTCGAATATCTGACTTGTTTAGGAAACCTCCAGCGGATAAAGTTGCAAACTCAAGAGTTGAATCTCTTTCAACCACCCAATCTTCACATCGCAGAATGTGTCCATCACTGGCTAAATCATTGATTGTAGCTAAAGACAAACTACCATTCACATTACCAGATATGCGCAAGCCAGTCCAACCTGCGTCTCCTGAAATTCTTAGAATCAGGTTGGATTGACCTGAAGACTCAACCCTCAATTCCCCCGAACAAATGTACCCCGAGCAACGTAAGTCAAGTTCGACGGTTTCATCATTCAGAATGATTTTCTTGCATATTGGCGAAATCGAGTGGATGAACGAGCGCGCTATTTCTGTGCTATCTTCCATTTGCGAATCTTGCCCTGCTGAGAATTTGATAGGATCAGAACGCGGCATTTCTGAGACCTTAGTTGGGTGGATCCTTTTCCAAGGAGTATATCGCCAAAGATGCTCGGAACGTGGAGGAATACTGATTTGCGGATATTGCATCATCCGATTGCACCCTCCATCTCCAATTCAAGAAGACGATTGAGTTCAACTGCATATTCCATTGGTAATTCTCGAGTAAATGGCTCAAAGAATCCATTCACAATCATTCCCATCGCTTCTTCTTCACTGTGTCCACGCGACATCAGATAGAATAACTGGTCATTGCTTACTTTCGACACACTCGCTTCGTGCTCTAAATCAGCACTTGAGTTACCAACCTCCATAGTTGGATATGTGTCAGATTGGCTATCCGCATCTAACATCAATGCATCACATACAACCTTTGACCGGCAACCATGCGCTTTAGGATTGACTTGTAACATTCCTCGATAAGAAGAACGTCCTCCGTTCTTAGAAATCGATTTAGATAAAATGTTCGAAGTAGTATTTGGTGCAAGATGATGGACTTTAGCACCGGCATCTTGGTGCTGACCTTTACCCGCATAAGCAACTGAAATTACTTCAGCGTGTGCGCCTTCACCTTTGAGAATTACAGCGGGATATTTCATGGTCAATTTTGAGCCAATGTTCCCATCAACCCATTCGATTGTTGCATTAGAGTGGGCAATGCCCCTCTTGGTGACCAAATTGTAAACATTTGCTGACCAATTCTGGACAGTTGAATAACGAATCTTTGCACCTTCCATAGCGATTAACTCCACCACAGCAGAATGCAGTGATTCTGTCGAATATGTTGGTGCAGTACATCCTTCCACATAGTGAATCGAGGACCCTTCATCAGCAATAATCAGTGTTCGCTCAAACTGACCCATATTCTTTGCATTGATTCTGAAATATGCTTGCACGGGCATCTCTACATGTATGCCCTTTGGGACATAGATGAATGAACCGCCAGACCAAACCGCTGTATTTAGGGCGGAGAATTTGTTGTCGCTTGCAGGTACAACAGAACAGAAATATTTCTTGACAATTTCAGGGTGTTCTTTCAATCCTGAATCCATGTCGAGGAAAATTACCCCTTGCTCTTCTAGATCTTCTCTAATCGAATGGTAAACAGCCTCAGATTCATACTGAGCAGTTACTCCACCCAACCATTTCTGTTCAGCTTCTGGAATTCCCAATCTGTCGAAAGTATTCTTGATGTCTTCTGGCACTTCGTCCCAATCTTTCTCAGTACCCTTAGATGAACGCAAAAAGTATGTTACTGAGTCGAAATCAATCTGATTCAACATATCGCAATTACCCCAAGAGGGCATAGGCATTTCCATGAATCTATTGTACGCTTTGACTCTAATTTCTGTCATCCATTCAGGCTCGCCTTTTAGTTCAGAAATGTCTCTTACAACCTTTTCAGAGAGGCCCTTGTCAAAGCGAATCGTCGCATTTTCAGGATCATGGAACCCGTAGCGATAATCTCCAACCGCATCTCTTGCTGAATCTCCAGACATCTCATCACCTCTATGCTTCTAACCAGTCATAACCTTTTGATTCAAGTTCAATTGCCAAATCAGCACCACCGGTCTTGACAATTTTTCCGTCGATCATCACATGTACATAATCCGGTTTTACATGTTCTAACAAACGTTGATAATGAGTAATTAGCAAACAACCTGCAGTTGGTGTGATACTGTTGATTCCATCAGCAACAACACGTAGAGCATCAATATCCAAACCAGAATCGGTTTCGTCTAACAATGCCAAACTGGGGCTCAATAATAGCATCTGTAATATCTCTAAGCGCTTCTTTTCCCCCCCACTAAAGCCATCATTAACATAGCGAGATAGGAATGACTTGTCCATTTCTAAAGCGTCCATATGAACTTTCAATTCTTTGCGGAACTCCCTAGCAGTAGGTGCATCATCTCCACGAACTGCAGAAACAGATTTCCTCAAAAAGGTTCCAACTTGCACACCTGGAATTGACGAAGGGTATTGAAATGAAAGAAACATTCCAGCTCTTGCTCTCTCGAATACTTCCATTTCTTCAAGAGGCACTCCCTTGAACTTGATGGTTCCCGAAGTTACCTCATATGCAGGATGGCCCATGATTACATTTGCTAATGTAGACTTGCCAGAGCCATTCCTCCCCATTATTGCATGGACTTCACCCAAATTTATGGTCAAGGAAAGACCCTTGATTATCTCAGTACCATCCACACTAATGTGAACGCCTTCGATGCACAGCATCTCGTCTCCCATGATTATCCCTGTAGCCTCTCCTTTATGAATGACTGTACTTGATTTATACTCTACAAAGCGAGGGTTCTTGAAGCCAATACTGAACGCGATAGCATGGATGACGATATTCTGGAGCAGTATCGCCGCGAGGCTGCGGCTGCTATGGAAGTTGAATCGCAACGTAGAATTGCTGAATCATCCGATGTTGAAAATGATGAAAAATTACGTAATACATCTTTAGTTGATGTTGAAGATTTAGTTCCTGCACTATTGGCCCGTTTAGGACAAGTTAGAGCGGCATTAGATGGGCACGGAGGCGGAATCGCGGTAACGAGTTCTGAGACCAAAGAAGATGGAATGCACTTAGTTCTAGATTTGACAGGTGCCTGTTTGTCTTGCGGAGCGGCTCCCGGAACATTACAAGGTGTCAAGAATGATTTAGAAGGAGATGATGAAATTGCAAAAGTCAGTTTTTGCTCAAGCCTTTTGGACACATTCGATGAACTTGGTCGAGAATTCATTCTAGCACATGGCGAAGTAGATTTCGTCTAGTAACTGAGGTGTTCACATGAAATGGCAAAACGGTACTCGAGAAGACCCAGCACCTTGTCGCGAAAAGGATATCGGAAAGTTTGAGATTGCAACGCGGGACGGTCAGGCAAGACTTGGAAAACTGCACACACGTCATGGGATTGTAGAAACACCATGTCTGCTTCCAGTTATCAACCCGAATATACGAACAATTGATCCTCGCGAAATGTGGGACAAATACGGGATTCAAGCCCTCATCACAAACTCATACGTTATTTGGAAGCATGACAAATTGAAAGATGAAGCGCTTGCAAATGGCGTTCATTCTCTACTGGATTACCCTGGCATGATTATGACTGATTCTGGAACTTTTCAATCATACGTTTATGGTGATGTTGAAGTTGGTGTCGAAGAAATCGTTCAATTCCAAAGAGAAATAGGCGTCGATGTCGCAACTATGCTCGATGTATTCACAAGGCCGGACATGAACTATTCAGAAGTTGAAAGTGCCGTGTTGGAAACTATTGATAGAGGGTTGTCATCTGTTGCTGCCGCTGGAGAAGTAATGCTCAACGGCCCAATTCAAGGAGGGGTATTTCCAGAATTGAGAGTCAAGAGTGCCAAAGAAATGAGTAAATTAGATTTTAGTGTTCACCCAATAGGTGGAATTGTACCAATAATGGAACAACAAAAATACAAAAATCTAGCAAAAATCATGCTGGCGTGTAAATCCAACCTCGCTCCAAACAGGCCGGTACACATGTTTGGATGTGGTCATCCAATGCTATTCCCAATGTTGATTGCAATGGGCGCAGATCTATTCGACTCTGCAGCATATGTTCTCTTTGCTAGAGATGGCAGATTGTTGACGCCATGGGGAACTGAGAGACTATCGGACATCGAAGAGTGGCCAATTATTATGCCTGCAATAGCAAACTGTTCTCCGAAAGATGTTCGTAATATGGATAAAAAAGAACGTACTATTTTGTTATCAAAATACAATTTAGAAGTCACCTTACAGGAGATGTCTAGATGTCGCCAAGCGATTAGAGATGGAACAATTTGGAGGTTGGCTGAAAGACGAAGCCATGAACATCCCGCATTACGTGAGGCATTCCTATGGTTAACTACAAACCCATCATATTCTAAAATGAATCCAATAATCCTTGATGAAATATCTGCATCAAAAGAAACTGGTAATGAAAAGGGTCGCTGGGAGGAAAACTGGGACTGGTTAGTACATTCCCAACTTACTCCGCGTGGAGGTGGAGAATCATGGGGTGGAAAAGATACTCTATACAGGCCACACATCGAAATGGCAAGAAGAAAACTACACTCAAGATGGAGGTCACAAAAACACGGTGATGTCATTCTATTCCATGGTGCCAGTGCACCTTGGAGAGACAAAATTGGCGACTTAATCGAAAGAATATGTTCTCTTGACTATGAATTATTCATTCAAACACCAATTGGAATTGTGCCTTGGGGTCTTGAAGATCTAAATCCGTGGGCCCATATCGAAGGGCCAAATTGGTTGTGGGATGGCAAGCCAGATTATGTAAAAATTCAAAACGAATTAGAAAAATTTGGTATCCATAATCGCAAGATTATTTCAATAGATATTTCCGATACTGAAGAATTACACAAACGGGTGTTTGAACAACTTAATATCGAGCCTACAGAAAGAGATTCTGACCTCAAAAAGCGCTCTCAAATAATCGACAAGTTATGCGTGCTTTGCAATGTAAATTTGGATGATGCAATCGACTTGTGCGAAGAGGCGTCCTTTGTTATGAGCAGAACTGGAAGGGTTAGAAATGTCATTGACAGAGAAGGTGTGCATTTATTCTCACCTAGACTCGCAGAAGGTGGAATATCATTAACTGTAGATGGTGCAAGAAAATTACATGCTCTTCGAGGAAAAGAACTACCTCAAGGATTCGATTCTAGTGATTTGATTCAACACACTGGAAAGGGGCCTGCTTGGGTGGTTGTTGACAATGATGCTGAACCATTTGTACAGGATGGAAGAAATGTCATGCATGGATTTGTCCTAGCCTGTGATGAATGGACTAGGCCTGGTGAAACAGTCCTAGTTGTCAACACAGATGGAAAACTGCTCGCAATCGGTCGCTCACAGTCCACTCCACAGGAATTTGCAACCTTCACAAAAGGCATCGCTGTGAAAGTAAGAGAAGGTTGCCCCTGAAAGGGGCATATTCATGGGCCCATCATAATGTGTGGCAAGCATGGTAGAGGATTTGATTATCGAATCAACTGCTCTTACCAAGGCATACGGACCACATGTTGCGCTTGATACACTTGATATCAAAATTGAGAAAGGATCAACAGGTTTGTTAGGTCCAAATGGTGCAGGGAAATCGACATTCCTGAAGACAATTCTAGGATTGATTCAACTTACGTCAGGGGAAGGAAAGGTCCTAGGTTTCGACATACGGACACAAGGTGACCAGATTCGTCAACGCATTGGCTACATGCCAGAATATGACGCGCTGAACCCCAACATGGACGCAATTCATCAAGTCAGATATAGTGGTGAATTAATCGGCATGAACCCAAATGTAGCATTACAAAGGGCTCACCAAGCCCTTGAGTATGTTGGACTTGGAGAACAACGATACCGCCAGGTCTCAACTTTTTCAACAGGAATGAAACAAGCGACTAAATTGGCTTGTGCACTGATTCATGACCCTTCTCTAATCATAGCAGACGAGCCGAGCAATGGGTTGGATGCAAAAGCGAGAGAATTCATGCTCAATACTCTCGAAACAACTGTCAATCAAGGCCAACGTTCGGTTTTGATGGCATCTCATTTGATGGATGATGTCGAAAGAGTTTGCGAAAATATCGTCCTTTTGCACAAAGGGAAATTAGCTGCACAAGGGAAAATCGAAGATCTCAAAGCTATCGATAAGGAAGTCGAAATTCATGTATGGGGTTCTGCAACAAAGATGGAAGAAGTTCTCACAGATAGGGGAATGAAAGTCCGACGAGAAGGACGAGTAATGCGCATCGGTCACACCGGTGATGAAACTTACAACCAAATCCTGCAAGCTGCTGCAGATATTGGAACTCAAGTCCGACGAATGCATGACCACGAAGCAAGCCTAGAGGACTTATTCCTAGTAATCATGGAAAGATTGGGCCATGATGTAAAAAGCAGTGAAGATTTACTCGGAGGTGCATAGATGTCGGAAGGAGACACTGCTGAGGAACCCTTTGAGCCAGTCAATACAAAGGAGGAAACTTTTGGTGCTGAGGCGCCAGTTACTGGCAAAACAAAAATGCAGGCTGCTTGGTCCGCTGACGGAGATGATTCAGATTCCACTGCCCAAGTTGCATCGATGCCACAAGGACAGATTTTCGAGCAGATATATCAACCATGGGAAGGTACATTAAATCCCAGATGGATGAGGAATTGGGCTATTTTACGACATCATATTTTGGGTATTTTCAAGAAGGGTCATCGCCCTTGGAATGTTCCAACGAAACTATTCATTTTCTTCGTGATTATTGCCTCGATGACCGATGTTGCTTTGGCACTTTTATTCGGCATGATTGGAGAACCCACTCTGTATGACATCTGGGGAGTAAATCGGGACAATATGTATGGACATGTAATGGGATTCTTCCCGAGAAATATTCTGTATTATCCGATTGTAGCAGCATTACTAGTTGGCGGGATGATATCCGAAGATAGATCGCACGGCACCAGTGCACTGTACTTCTCTAGGCCAATTAATCGCTTTGATTATGCTGCGATGAAATTCCTTTCAGTCGCCTTGATTTTAATATTCATAATCAATGGAACTCTAGCAGTATACTATTTCGTTGACATATTGGTCATGGGCAAAGGCTGGGCATGGATTATTGATACATTCCCTATGTTCCTTGCTACATTTGTTTGTGGGATGATTTTAGCATTTACTTACACATCGATTGGTTTGGCTCTATCCAGTATTTCCCGTGGGCGATTTTTCCCTGCGATTGGCTTGATTGCAATCTTGATGGGGACTCGTTCAATGGCGGCAATCATCGATGCATTATTCGATAAATCATTGCTCTACATCATTTCGCCATATGATGCAGTAGCACATGTGTGTCAAGCATTGATTGGAACCGAAATGACCTATGAACACCCTTGGGTATGGAGTCTGATGTCCGTTGTGGTAATCAATGGCTTAGCTCTGTATATTTTGGCAAATCGTGTCTCTTCTTTGGAGGTGACTAGAGAATGATGCCTGACTTAACTCAGCATGGAACTGCAGAAACAAAGGAGTGGAAGCCGGCTCAAAATACCCCCGCAGTAATGTTTGACAGGGTTTCAAAATCATATGGTAGAATCAACGCCTTAAACAGTATTTCACTTGGCATATCTGGCGGTGTAACCGGAATTTTAGGTATGAATGGGGCAGGCAAATCTACACTTTTCAAATTGATGATGGGTAAAATCAAACCTAGTTCTGGGGCAATTCGATTATTTGGTGCCGACCCATGGAAAAATCCTGCACCGTATTCACGAATTGGATTTGTTCCAGAGCATGAAAAATTGTATGACTGGATGACTGCATTTGACTTCATAGTCACTTTTGCCCGACTACACGGAATGACTAGAGAACAAGCGAGTATAGAAGCATCTAGAGTTCTCTCCTTTGTATCATTGGCCGATGTTATGCACAAGAAAATAGGACAATTCTCTAAGGGTATGCGGCAAAGAGTGAAAATCGCTCATGCTTTAGTTAACGATCCTGAATTAATTATTCTTGACGAGCCATTACAAGGTTGTGATCCATTGGCCCGTACAACGATTATGAATGTAATCAAAGAGTTGGGAGCAATGGGTAGAACCGTGTTAGTTTCCAGCCATATCTTGCATGAGATTGAACGAATTACAGAGCAAATTGTGATTTTACATAGAGGGCGAGTTCTTGCTTTAGGTAATTCTCACGCGATTAGAGAAATGCTTGACCAGCACCCCCACAAAATCGAATTAGAATGCGACGACCCGCGAGAGTTAGCCAAGAGCATAATCAAAATCGACGAAGTTACAGGCATGTCATTTGCCAACCCCGGAAGGCTGCTAATAGAAACTCAGCATCTTGGTGAGGTTCATCAGAAATTACCACAAACAATTATTGAAAGTGGCAGGAAGGTTACTGCTATTGACAACCCTGACGACGACCTTCAATCAATTCTAATGTATCTAACAGGAGGTTCGATATGAGTAACAAAATGGATACAATTTGGTCGAGACTAGACCGTAAATCAACTGCTATCGCAGAGTTTACTATGCGCCAGTATCGAACAAGAATCTCAACTTGGGTAGTGATGATTGCTTCAGTAGTGGCACTATTCTTGATGCTATTATTCTACATCGAAGCGATGAATAGTGAAATACAAGCAATTGACAATGATGGCGATTCATTTGACTCAGATGGAGATGGCTATCCCGATGGTCAGGAACGATTGGAGGGTACCAATCCAAATTCAGATGTTTCGTTCCCCGATTGGGTAGACCCTGACCCCCCTGAAAAATGGATAAATGAAGATGACATTGATTGGGATACTTTGGGTGAAGGTGACAATTATGTTGGTGAAGATGATGATGGAGATTGTACAAACCTCGATACTTCCAGTCAAAGAGATACCAACGACAACGGTATCGATTGTGATATTATCGTAAATGTTGACTCCTTGAATTCTTCCATTATCGTAGATGCTGATTCAAATGTTGACGAAGACCCTGATGAAGAGAAATACGGTAAAGAAGCAGGTCATAGGTCCTTCATTTTAGGAATTGGAAAATTCGGAATCGTTTACCTGCTGGGAATTTTCTTACCTCTTTTCCTTGCCACTGGACTGATTAGAGAAGAGATGTCAGAAGGCACTATTCACTACATGCTCGCTAAACCAATAGCACGTGGAGAACTACTGCTGTATAGGATGCTTGGATACATTGGAGTTACCTGGCCATTCATCATTTCAGTGTGCATTATTCTATGCTTAATCACTGGATTTACCGGACCGAGTGATGGTTTCTTTAGATGGTCGGACATTGGAGTTTGGATGTCAATTGCTTGGGCTACAATGCTTGTATCACTGGTGTATGGAACTATATTTTGTGGATTTGGAATAATATGGAAAAATGGAGTGATTCTTGCGATTATCTTTGCAGCCTGGGAATTGGGAATGGCTTTCGTTGCAATATTTTCAGGAGGTGATTCATCAATTCGCTATATGTCTGTCATTGGATGGGGTATGATAATTGTCGATGCTGGAGTCGCAATCAGTTGGCCAGATAATTGGCAGTTAATCGAAATCGGATTATGGGGCGGTGGACATGGAGAAGAGAATTGGCTAGGACAGGTGGATTTCGTCGCACTTCCTGGTGCTGAACCACTTGGGGCGTTTAGTGGAAGCCCCAACCTTGGAGTAAGCAATTGGTTAGCATTCGTGATTTCAACAGTAGTATTGCTCTTCCAAGGAATTATGGCTTGGTTTATTGGACAGTCTATTTTCAAAGGCAAGGAAGTGGAATGATGTCAGAATCACAGCAATTTATCGGTGATTTGTCAAGTCTATGGAAGCTACAAAATTTACCACCAATTCACCACTTGACGTGGGATTGGTGGTGGTGGCTTGTAATGCTGGATGATGAAGGTGGAAACCCTGCCGGTAAGCAACTAATGGTCTTGTGGTCAACCAAAGATAACCCCCTTGTTGAGGTAAATGGACACCCGTGGAAGCCAGTAGGTCGGCCCGGTTTTGATGACGATGGCGGTATTGCCATGGATGGAATGGTTGCTGCTTGGTGGTATGATGGTTACAAGATGATCGAGCCATTAATTTTGGAAGAAAGTAGAATCATTGTACTGTCAGAAGACCATCCTAATTGGCCGTATGATAAGGGTGGAATCGTTGCATCACACACTAAGAAAGAATATTCGATGGGGCTCAACCCAGAAGAAAATGAATTCTGGTTAAGGCTTGACACAGAACATGGAGATTTTAATTTGAAAATGCAACCATGGAATAACGCAATGTCAAGCATGAAAGTTGCTCAAGCAGAGTATGGACTTGGCATGGGATATGGAATTTCGCGATTACATGGTGCCCTTTGTACAGGAACGATAGATGGGAAAGAAGTTGAAGGATCTGCATATTTTCAAAAAGTGTGTGTTCAAGCACCATCCCCACCTTGGTTTTGGGGTATGTTGCACCTAGATGACGGGTCCTATATTGACTGGTTTTTGCCCCACCTTTCTCCAACAATTACAGCAAAAGATGCTAGCCCATGGAAGAGAAGAGATATTGCCCATTATCCGCTATCGATGGGAGGATTATTCCATGATGCAAGTCGTCAAAGAAGTGAAAAATTCAGCGAAGTGAGAGTAGAACGTACTCGCAATGAGCATGGGCTACCTACATTTCACGTACATATGTGGAATGGTATTACAGAAATTAGAATTGAAGCAAAAGCCGTGACTAGGGCACATTGGACGTTCGACCAACCGACAAGAGGAGGTATGAAATCACACCTCACTTACAATGAATATCCTTTGGAAGTGACAAAACTCGAAATCGATGACGAACAAGGAATACGCACTCGCAAAGACTGGGGAGTAATCCGAGGAAATGCAGAACACTCTTGGGGGCTTCTTCATTAATTGTACGCCGCAAGGTTCATCATCGTCTATGCTCCGTTAGCAATTAGGAGAGGTATCTATGTCCGATGAGGAACTGCCACCTGAAAGCACCGAAGAAAGTAATCCCGAACCTGAAAATGACGCGCCTACAGAGGCCATTTCAACAAGCGATTCTCTAAGAGAGAAATTCCGACTTACTGGCGAAGAGGAGATTTTGAAAGATGTTAAACCATCAATTTTCGCTTTCGTTCCAATGTATCTAGTCTCACTGATAATCTTAGGCGCACACTTCCTTTTCGCTATCGATTGGAATGCGAGTAGTGATGATAATTTCCTCGTCAAAACGATGATATTCTTGATTGAACTCTCCGATGTTGGAGAAATCGGATTCGTTCTAGTTATGCTAGGCGTAGCATGGTTCAACAGAATGATGAACGGAACTACCAGTGGAAAGTGGACTACACTTTTCCTATTGGCCGTAGCTCTGACTCCACCTCTGCTGAGACTAGATGACTTCATTGCTTGGATTATGGACAAGGATTCTGGTTTCATTCCGCTAGACAACTTCAGTTATACGCTATTCGGAATTTTCTGGGCTAGTTTGTTCACACTGTTCACAGTGTTCTACCAGCGAAGTTTCCATTATGCGATAACAAACCACAGAGTGATTTTTACCCAACATTTGATTATTCCAGGAGACGGTAGAAGAATTCTATTCGATAACATTAACGAAATTAGAACTCAAAGAACAATGCTTGGAGCGATGTTTGGATACAACACAATCATTTGTGATACTGGAAGTCAATTAGGAATTGGCGAGGATTCCATGTCGGTTTCTGTAGGTGCTGCTGGTGGAGGAGGCTCCGATGCATCTGTTGATGGACAAGTAACCAAGAGTTTGTTCAAGAAAATGTTCGCATTTTTAACATACCAAAGAACTAGAAAAATCGATCTTCCTGACCCTCGATTCTCTTTCTTCTGCATTACCAACTGGAAATCTATCGAAGAATTACTTAACGAAATGCACCAAAGACACAGTCAGTCTGGAATTCTCAACGACTTGAAAGAGCAAATTGCAGAATCTCAAGATTGACACATAGGTTTCAAAAACCTGTTCAGTAAGGCGCTGGCATGAGCGACCTAATCCAGCAGGCTGGCATGGCCCTATCAAGTGGGGAATTTAACGAAGCAATGGCATTATTCGACCAAGCAAGAGAAGCGGAACCTGACAACGCAGTTGCCCACTACGGGTGGGCTGAAGCAGCGTTCATGCGCCTTTCAATCGAGATGGAAGAAGATGTTCCTGCAGGAAAAATCATGCAAGTTTACAAGAAAGCAATGCAACTCGATGAAGAAAATCTAGAGTATGTTGCTTCATTCGCAAATTTCTGCCTAGATTGTGGACGCATACCTATGGCGATTAAGGAATACCAGCGTTTAGAAAAAATGGCTGAACTCAACGAAATCCCTGTAGAAGACACCCTTTTTGATGCTAGCAGATTGATTGTTGATGCTATTGAAAGAGTTGGACAAGGAAGAGACAATCCCATGATTCAGCCTTGGCTGAGGCAATCTCTGGTTTGGGCAGTTGGTGGCCTAGGGTTTTCAGCTGAAGACGCTGTAGAGATGCTATCCTCTGATGAGTGAGGTGCACTGGATGGGAAAGGCGCGAATCGCCTTTCGATTCGGTCATTACGGTGACTGTTTTCACGGTAGCCAAGTTCAACCAGATGTTCCAACTGTACAAGGAACATTCATGCACATTTTCAAGAAGAAGTTGAAATGGACTAACGAGAGAATGCCTGTGGCATTTGCTAGTCGAACTGATTCTGGCGTCCATGTCAGATTGAATGGAGGCTTCATCGACTTAGAGCAAGACCGTTGGGATGCAATGGGGAAATCTGGTTTCATCAAAGCAGTCGGACATCAAATCCCGAATAGTATATCTCTCATCGATGCAAGACAGGTACCTGATGATTGGAGTCCGCGTAGAGCATTAAATCGCACCTACAGATACCGAATGGAGTGCATGGAAGGCTGGGTTGAGCCTGATTTGGATGAGTTCACTAAGTTGTGTTCACATTTCATAGGAGAATATGATTGGGCGAATTTTTGCCGAAGAGAGACGGGGCGCTCTACTACGCGTGTTGTTGAGGCTTGCAGACCTTGGGTGAATTGTGGTCGAATTATCGGATTTGAAATCATTGGAGAAGCATTTGTTTGGAATCAAGTTAGAAGAATTGCAAATGCTATGTTATCTGTCATTACGAATTACAGAACCATAGAAAGAGTCCTCGAGGCAAGAGATAATCCACAAACTGAAATTGATTTAGGCTTAGCAGATCCAGATTGGTTAATTCTATGGTCGGTTAATTGGGAAGGGATACCCGACATTGAGTCTACAGAACCAGTAGTCCCAAGGCCAGACCATTCTAGTTCAAGATGGCAGGATTTGTGTCGTCAGCAACAAAAAGAAATCCTGATTCGTCAATTTGACATCATTCAAGGACAATACTGACTACGTCACCATTTTCTATATTGCAAGATTCTCTCAAAAAGATTCCAGCAATGACCTCGACTACATCTTCATGTCTAGTGAGGTCAGGAATCAGAATAGCAC
The DNA here is from genome assembly GCA_964516645.1 of uncultured Candidatus Poseidoniales archaeon. Lineage (GTDB taxonomy): Archaea > Thermoplasmatota > Poseidoniia > Poseidoniales > Poseidoniaceae > MGIIa-K1. The sequence goes on along the minus strand of CAZEXE010000007.1, from coordinate 29,168 downwards.
AATTATGACTCACTTCACTGGTGCTAATCGTAGCAAGGAAAGCGGTTGCGCCTCCAAAAGATACACCATCTCTATCAAAACCATTGATTCGATGAGACTCAATTGTGCTTGCTTCGCCCTCATCTAGTCCTGCACTTACGCGTAATTTTTGGTATTGGGTTAGTGATTCTCCTTCGACCTTCACATTCAAAGTACCTGGCCAAGCACTTCGTCCAATAATCTCCTTGAATTGCTCTTGATAATGACGCTGGGACATGAAGATATGAGCGCGGCCAAGCCCCGAAGAAACGATACCGTCAATGCGCATTGGTGTGGCGAGATATCTCTTACTCAAGACTGTTATGCAACCTAGCAAAACAACATGTAGAACAACTCCTTCGGTCCAACATGGCAGGAGACCTATCATGGATGCAAGAAAGATACGCTCATCTTGAAGAGCAATCCTTACTTTGGCAACCTCCAACTTTGGAAAGCGCAAATCAGCCTCGTTGTACGATGGATGGAAGGCCAACAATCATGCTATCGGCTAATAATTATCTCAACCTTACAACCCACCCCAAAGTAGTCGAGGCATCCATTGAAGCAACTAGAAAATATGGTGCAGGAAGTGGTTCCGTAAGAGCAATTGCTGGAACTATGGATATTCACATAGAAGCTGAAAACAAAGTTGCTGAATTCAAAGGAGTTGAGTCCTCTCTGATTTATTCTGCAGGATATACAGCAAATGTGGGTCTGATTCCAACCCTAGTTCAAGGTAAACAAGATGTCATAATCTCAGATGAATTAAACCATGGTTCAATCATTGATGGTGTTAGGCTAACCAAAGCACAACGTGCGGTTTTCCCACACAATGACATGGGTGCTTTCGAACAGGTTCTCAAAGAAAATCAAGACGCAGACAGAAAACTGGTAATTGTTGATGGTGTTTTCTCAATGGATGGAGATATTTGTCCATTGGCTGAATTGACTTCTTTAGCAGAGGAACACAATGCTATGGTATTCGTTGATGACTGTCATGGAGAAGGTGTTCTTGGCGATGGAGGAAGGGGTATAGTTGATCACTTCAAATTACAAGGTAGAGTCGATTTTGAAATCGGTTCTTTCTCGAAGGCTCTAGGGGTACAAGGAGGTATTGTGGCAGGCAAGGAAATTGTTCGCCAACACGCATTGAATCATTCTCGCTCTTGGCTGCTTTCGGGCTCACAGCCTCCAGGCGTTGCAGCTGCACAAAAGGCAGCGGTAGAGGTGCTGATGAGTGAACCAGAACATCATGCAAAATTGTGGGAAAACACCGAATATTTCCGTAAAGAGATGCAATCTCTTGGCTTCGACACAGGCGTTTCTACCACTCCTATAATTCCAGTAATGTGTGGTGAGTCGTCCACAGCAAAAGGGTTGTCAGAATCAATGCTTGCTCAAGGAGTGATGGCTGGAGCGATTGTGTTTCCAATGGTGGCTCGTGACAAAGCACGTGTTCGCACACAAATGTCTGCTGGATTATCAAGGGAAGATTTGGATGAAGTCTTACGGATTTTCGAAGTATCCGGTAAAGAAGTTGGCCTGATTTGATTATTCTTCTTCAGATTCGAATGATTCAACAACTTCCATCAATTCTGAATCGCCCTCAACTACATCATCTGCCTCTTGACTAATTTCATAATTTTTGACAGGCATGTCCTTGAAAGGATTTAATCCATCTTCAATCATACAAAGTAATCTCCACCTTGGAGCCCACGAAAGATGAATGTATAATGGGCCAGGAATCATCAATAATCCCCACGCCAGAGATTGTGTGTAATCATTGTTGACAAGAAAATCTGTATGGATCAAAGTGAAGAGCGTAAATCCAAGGAATGGCATAGGATAGAGCATTTTTCGATTTACCTCAATTGGCAACCTTCCTGAATATGCAGTTATCACACGACTGAAAATTCCTAGAAACGCTGTAGCGACAATTAGCAAACTAGTATGCAATAGCCATAATGGAAACCAAAATTCCTCTGTCATAACATATGGTAATAGTAGAGCGAGGGAAACCAATAAGCCGTAGAATGCTCCGATGTTTGAGGGATGAGACAGCCATAGAGGCAACTTGGCAAAGCGGCTTGAAAGACCGCCTCCGGTCAACAAATCCCGCTGAGAATCATCCAACAAGGAAACGCTCTCATCCCAGACTAGTTCTGCGCCCATAGCACATGTGCCGAAGAATGCACCATTTGAAGGTACGGTGTGATGTTTTACTTCCAAGAGTGATTCTTACTCGTTTGAAAAGATTCGAGAAATTGGCCCTTGCACATCAAGTTCCTCCTCTGGTAACCATTCCCTCTCAAGTAAGGTCGATTCTTGCGATTCTCTTTCACGGGCATCTTCAAATTCATCATTCGATTTATTGATTGCATTGTTTAGAGAAATCGCTTGATTGATTATTGAAAGATGCTTTTTCAGTACTGATTCCTTCTGATTTGTTTGCCAAACGGACAACACCGACAAATCCTCATCTTGACGATGGACAACCCAACAAGAAAGGGAATCCTTGGCTAACTTCAATCTGTGAATGCCAGGGTTTATCCACTCGTCTGTAAACTTAACCATAATCTCTGATTTTGACACTGGTTCTGATTCCATGAAAGGATGATTCAAATTTACAACCAAAGGCACAGCCGCACTCGCGGAGATCAAGTTCCGGATTAGCAGTACATTGAGGGCGATAATCGAAATCAGTATTGCGACCCAATAGGTTGTCCAATAACTAAATGAAAAAATGATCAGCATATTAACTACAATCAGCCCGATTTTCAGATTACGAGTTGAATCATCCAACTCTTTACCCACAGGAGTATTTGAAAAATGGATTAGTCCCTTAGGAGCGTCCATGCTCCCGCCAGAAGCAATTAGGACATGAAACCCTCGTTCCAATGCTAGTTACACCCCCATCATTCAAGAAGGGTGGAATTTCCAACCACCCCGTAGGGGTGTCCATGGTAGAGTTACCACGAGGGAATATCATCGAGGAAAGGCGCGGAGGCGTTGGTATTCTCGCAACCCTAGTTAATGAGATGATTAAGCTCAACTCAAATGGTTACATTAGGACTGAAAGAACGCCACTTGAACAGATGCCTAAAGTAGGCCAAGTCATCGTAAGCAACGGTGAAGTAGCGGCTGCAATTTACGAAGAAAAAGCAATCTTAGAGGGCGTTGATGCCCTAATCGAAATTGAAGCTGATTGCCTAGAATTAGACTGTGTGATTCAATTGGTTGAAGATGTTGATATTCATCGAATCTTGGATTTACACCCAACCGCTAAATTAACTATTGAGGCTCCTGAAGAAAGCAAATCTTCGAAGTGGTGGCAAAATATTAGCAACCGTACAAATACTTGGACTAAGGCAAGCAAATTGCCAACGATTGAAGCATCCATTGAAGCACCTGAATTCGTCAAAGCAAAGGCAGCAGCGATGGTACACAGACATGTAGAGGGTGGAATCTCTCTAAAGCCTGGATGCGTATATTCAAACGAAAGTAAATTGCTTTTCGAACTAGCCTCCAATCTCAAAAATCATGGGAAACCATTACTCGTAATCAGTAGAAAAACTCGCGAAGAATTGTCTGTAAATTTCAGCATACCTGCTGACAATTGCCTTTGGCTTTCCCAAAGAGAGGGAGAGGGGGTTCAATTCGTCGATATCGAGGCCATAAAAGGTACTGTTTACGGATTCCTTGAAGGCAATCTCAGAGCGGTTTTACTTCTCGATGGCCTAGAATACTTAGCCAATATTTGTGGTACAAAATCCGTAATTGATATGGTTAGAGAACTTGGAGATAGAATGCGCTTTGAAGATGATTGTCTATTGATTTCATGTGATAGATCAGCATGGAATAAATCAGATTCTGCACAATTGATGAGGGCGGCACCATATTTGGAAACCGCTGTGATTTCTGCTTGGAATAGCGATCCTGATGCCCTACTCGACCATCCACTAATGGCCCCTCCTACCGAAGAAGAATTACTTCGATTGGCTGAATACTTAGAAGCAAATACACCAGAAACATTCACTCCCGAAGAGATTGTTGAAGTGATTCCGGAATCTGAACCAATCATCGAAGAAATACCTATTGAAGTTGTAGAAGAGGAAATAATCATCACTGAGACTGAACAAGAGGAGATTGTGGAAGAAGTGCCTGAGGATAAAATTTCCAAAGGCCCGAGAAAGCCACAACGCGTTAAGCGCCGTAAATCCAAGCATGCTAAAGTCATGAGCGACAGAGATGCACGCTTGGCAGGTCTTGCTGCAGTCAAGGGAGATAGGGACATAGGGGAGATGCCATCCAATGAATTGCTTCCAAAAACTGTAATCGGTGAAGGTAAAGAAGGGA
>CAZEXE010000007.1:3332-24694 GCA_964516645.1 uncultured Candidatus Poseidoniales archaeon | reverse complement strand
CAGAAAGAAATTGACCTAGACAAAGAATTGGAATCTTGGAAATATGAGGAGGAACTCGAATGAGACTTACGCACCGAGAAAAACTCCAACTCGCCTTGGCAAATGCTAGGGAAAGTTTGGGCAGAGAAGCGGCTTCTGGAAGGCCCGCTTTGTCAAAATTGAACAAACTTAGAGGTGTAGAGGAAATTGAAGACACCAGAGAAGGCGACCTTATTTCTCGCACGGGAGTCAAGACAAGGCCTACCTTTGACATTGTGGCGGACCAAATATTGGGTGAGACACCTGTTTGGAGGCCAAGTATAAATCTAGATGAAGGTGAAACATCCCTCTCTCAAATCGCAGCAAAAAGAATAGGTGAGATGAGAGAAAGGCAAGAATTCGAAGAAGGAGAGGAAGAACTTCTTGGAGATTCATTAGGTGTGCTCAAGGATGGTCGACCTATTTGGGCAGAAGTTCTTGATAATCAAAGAGGATATTCTACCAACTTTACCGATTATGGAATGAAGGACCTTTCATTCAGACCATTATGGCCTCCTGTGCAGAAACTTTCTGATCACAACACTTGGAAAAATTGGCACGTAGTCGAGGAAAATTCTAGAGCATCTATGGCTTGTGAAAAGGTAATTGAAAAACCGGGAATCACAATGAATCCATTACTGATTTTGGGTGAGAGTGGATGTGGTAAATCTCACATCCTTAGTGCCTCAGTGCAAGCGATGATTAGGAGACAGGACGGGAATGTCCATCTACTTTCAACCTCATCTATGCGTGGTTGGGAATCTCTACCTGAAGGATGGGAAGATGCGATTGCCCACGCTAATTTAATCGCTATTGATGATTTACATTTGGCCGATGAAAGAATCGCAACTGAACTTGGACTAATGATTGATTACGCCCTCAATTTGGGCGTCCAAATAATCGCTACTTCAAGAGTTGATTCCAACGAATGGCCTGCAAGAAGATTGTGGGAAGTGATGCGTTCTGCCACGAACATTTGGATTCGAAAACCGAGTTCTTCATCCTTGATTACTCACCTTAGACGAAGAGCGAGTGGGCGTGCTCTGCTCATGGATGATGCTATGATTGCACGGATAGTAAAACATGGTGACAGTGAATGGAGAAGCACTGATGCTGCATTCGAAAAATTAGCCCTCGCAATTGAATCTGGAGAGCGTATAGTGAATGCCAATGATGTAACCAGCATCCTTGAAGAATTGCCTGTAGAGAAGACTAAAGTTGAAAAATTCACCGAAAGAGAAGATTTGGAAGAGATTGCTGCACGTGTTATCAGCGAATCTCTCGACCATGTTTACACTGGAACAGACCCTGGTGGAGTTGAACTGAATACTCCGCTACCTGAACTGAGTGATAACTGGGAAGTTCCTGAACTTACAATTGAAGAGAAGGATGAACTTCACGAGGTTTTGACCAGCGATAATCTGATTCCCCATGTAACCACTACTCTTTCAGTCGATGAAAAAGATGAATTCTTGGTTAAAAGAGATGATGAATTACGTGGCTTAGACAAGGTTAGAGCAACTGAAACCACTGCTAGTATCAGCATCATTACTGATGAGTTATTTAATCAAATGAGCAAAGAACACATCGAACAATCTAACCAACTAGCTGAACTAGAAAACGAAATGTATAATCTTGCAGAAATGAGTAGAGATGCATCGGTTGAAGAATTGATTCTAATCGCTGATAGAATTGGAGAAATCGAGATGATTCTAGGTAATATCTCACAACCTCCAGAATATACAACACTCACTCCAATCACGGTTTTGACGCCAATAGGTGAAGAGGAATGAACCGCCCTTGGTGGATGTCAGGTGTTCCTTTTGCATGCCAACCAAATTGCGGAAAATGTTGTGATGAGCCTGGTGGAATAGTTTACCTGCGGCCTGAAGATGCTGAAATATTGGCTGCTCATCACGAAATGGAAGTAGAGAATTGGCTTGCTAGAGATTGTCACCAAACTTTGGATGGGCGTTGGATTCTTAATTCGGACCCTTATACTGAAATCTGCATTTATCTTGATGAAGAAAAGAAATGCACAATCTATCAATCAAGACCATCTCAATGTAAATCATTCCCATTTTGGGCAGAAAATGTACGCTCTCAAAGATCTTGGGAAAAAACTGTGAATAATTGCCCTGGCTTAGAATCCGAAGAGGCTTTCATTATTGATGGAAACACGATTCGCAAGAAAATTATCGATGATAGAGATGCCACTCGAGGATTTAGAGAATGGCCTCCAAAGCGTCGGTGAAACTTTTCGTCCTCTATTGTTTTCAGTAAAAAACACTAGGTGTGCCAAAACACACCTAAACCGTATTACAAGAAGAAAATCAGCGTCGCCCTTATACCGTGGGGGCTTTTCCGTTTGTACGGTGGTAAAATCATGAGCGACGAAGAGTCCCTGCTTGACTTGACCACATCTCACCTAAACACAGGCTTGAGAGGAGTGCCGGTTGGCACTTGTCGAACCTCGTTCGTAACTCCAACCGAAGGAGTTCATTACTGCGGTTACCCAATCAGTGAGTTGGCCATGATGTCTCCTGAAGACATCGTCTACCTTCTATTCCACAAAGAATTGCCAAACCTTGAGCAATCTGTAGAATTTAGAAAAGAGTTGCAATCTAGAGGAAGGATTTACAAAGAAGAAGAACTTGAGGAAGTTCTTTACGCACTCCCATTGGAACTGGGCCATCCGATGGAGTGGTTGTCAATAGGTATCCAAACTCTTGGAATGCTAGAATGTGTAAATGATTGGAAAGAAGATGCCCTGAATCTTGTTGCAAAAATGCCTAGACTGATGGGATTGATTTTCAGATATCGTGAAGGAAACTTTAGCAAACCAATTCCAAGTGACGATCTTACACTACCTTTGGTTGGAAGATTCACCAATACTCTTGATTTAGAAAATGTTGACAAGGCCGTGATGAACCGAGTCCTTTCTACTTATCTTGTACTTCATATGGACCACGGAGGAGGTAATCTGTCGACATTTGCTGGTAAAGCAGTCGCTAGTGGCCATGCAAATTTGTATACTTCAATGGCTGGTGCAATGAATGCTCTTTCTGGACCTCTACACGGACGTGCAAACCAATCATGCTTCGAATTTGTACAACGAATTGGAACATCAGACCCTGCAGAAGTTGAAAGATTCGTTCGTGGAGAACTTGAGGCAAAGCGGCCAATTTACGGATTCGGCCACGCAGTGTTGAGAACCGAAGATCCAAGGGCTGCAGCACAATTTGCTCTGGGGGAAGAAATCTGTCCAGATGATGAATATTTCAGAATCATCCGCGTATTACGGGAAGTAGCGCCCATGGTGTTGTCAGAAAATCCAAAAATTCGTAATCCAAATGCGAATGTTGACATCGCTAGTGGCACACTTTTGAATTATATTGGACTACAGGACCCTGAATACTATACGACATTCTTTGGATGGGCAAGGGTTGCCGGTATTGGTGCACAAATTGTAGATGAAAGAACTGTAATGAGGGATGGTAAAGGTATCCCGATTTACCGTCCAAAATACATTGCCGAAGAACAAACTCTTCGTCACATCGATTGAATAACTGGTCTGTCTGTTTTTCCACAGCCTCGATGACCAATCATTCTGACTGAGTTCCATCCCAATTGCTCATCACTTATTTCATGCCAAGGAGCAACATCTTCAGGAACGATTCCTTTGGCAAGCCCGGCCCATTGCTCTTCATTCAAAGGCATGGTTGCTGGCCTCAACCATCGTTTACTACCACAAGGGAGTTCCATGTTTGGATCTGCAAAATCAGTGAGTATCGATAAACCTGCACTCAATAGATCCCTCTCTAAATGTGGATGTCCTGGCCAAACATATACTGGGAAATCTCCTCGGATTTTTGTTAATCTTTTCAATTGTCTACCCTTGAGACCCACTGGCCTTCCAAGATGGATATAGCGTTTAATTCCTTCAAAATAATCTATTGCACATGGCATCATTGGAGCGCCTGAATTCTTATGAGATTTTAGAAGTCGATTGAATGAATATGCAAAGAATTCCGGTGATGCGCGCAGTCTCTTGCTATTGTGCGAACCAGTTCTGGGCACTACTGGCAACAACCTAGACCATGGTCTAGATGAACCAGAAAGTTTGGCGACTTTGTACATGGGCCGGTGGAATGCATAGAATACCGCTGCTTCCTCGTGGATTCCAGCCTCATCGACCATCTCTCCGGCTAATTCCATTATTCTAGCCATTCTCTTTGTAGGGTCCCTCGCTATGCTAGGTAAACATCTCTTAATTTCAAGACACGCAACTTTGGAATGCTCTTGCCAAGGAATCAACCAATCCTTGTCTGACATCAATTTTTCAAACGAGCAAAATCCCACTTTTTCTAAATCTGCTAAATCCCATTCCTCGACGATTTTTGGACGCCCTTCAAGCTCTGATAATGGAATTGAGACCGTGTGATCATGGTGAACGACTAATTGGTCATCAGCAGTTAAGCGTAAATCGAACTCGACACCGTCCATCTTTTGCATGGCTTCAACTAAGGAAGCCTGAGTATTCTCAGGGGGTTGTTGCCACTCCATCGCTACCGCTTGATATGATTTCATTATTGAATCATGTGCCGGTTAACTAATCCGGCCCAACTATGATAAGCGGACAAACTGAGTCCAAGTTATGGCAGAAGACCAACGCGTACGAGGATATTGTGCATATGATTGGGGAAAGAGTGCTTTTGAGACATCGGTAACTACTGCGGTATTCCCCGCATGGTTCGCATATTTATTCGCTGAAGCGAATGGAATTTCTACCAAATTCCTAGGTTCGGAATGGACTGCGGATGCAATGTTTTCAGCGGCAGTAATGGCAGGCGCACTCTTCGTCGCAATATGCGCACCATCGTTAGGAGTAATTGCTGATAGACGCATGATCAAATTATGGTGGCTAAGGATACTTACGATTGTAGGTTCAGTATCTTGTATATTGCTGGCTCTATCTCCATACTTAGGAGTCTCCATGGGATGGATATGGGCTATGATAATGTTCATGATTGCCAATGTAGGATTAAATGGTGCAGGTGTATTCTACAATGCACTACTTCCACACATGGGTGATGAATCAGAAATGGATTCAATTTCAAACAAAGCGTTTGCAGCAGGATATCTTGGCGGTGGACTTCTACTAGTTGTCCACCTAATCATGGTGATGAACTTAGATGGAGACTGGGTTATTCCTTTCGTCATGGCATCTTCTGGTCTATGGTGGCTCGGATTTGCTCAAATGACTTTCAGAATGATTCCTGAACCTCATATTGAAAATGAGATGGAGCCAATGGGTGTTGTCGACTCAACTAAGATGGCACTTAGTGAAGTTAAATCCACATTAGGAGACATCAAGAGTTTCAAAACTCTATTCATCTACATGATAGCATATTTCTGTTTCATCGATGGAATCAATTCAGTCACTGCGCTAGCGGGAGTGTTTGGAATTGTAGTATTGGGATTAACAACTACCGGACTAATCCTAACAATTCTAATCATCCAATTCGTTGCAGCGCCAGCAGCAATTGGATTCACAAAATTAGCGGAGAAGTGGGGCACTAAGAGCGCTTTACAATTTTCACTTGTATGTTGGTGTGTCGTAATTGTTGGAGCACTATCATTCGCTCCACTAGAACTTGAGAAGCATGACGAATACGATATTCAATACACCTGGGATGAAGATGCAAGCACATACATTGCAGAAGCGAGAGAAGGCGTGAACAATATTGCAGCACTTCCAGATGATGACGAACAGAAGTGGGCACTGGAAAATGAAGTCGTTTTGCCGGTTGAGGAAAATGATGATGTTAGACAGGGTTATGCTGTCAAATGGGCATTTGATGAAGATGGCAAAGCCGTACCGGTTACGGTGGATTTGACAGAAGAAGCAATTGCACAATTAGAAAAATCAATGGATGAGTCAAGATTCTCATACAGTATTGAAGGAGGAGAATTTGATGGTCAAACCGGATTGGGAGTAAACCACCCATCTAGCTTAGGTGACGGAACATTAGATGTCATTCCTGAAACTGTTCGCTCTATGGTGTGGGCACCATTAGGAATTAGCGTATTCTTCCAATTCTTACTTCTTGGAGTATTTGCAGGTGCACTACTTGGCGGATCTCAAGGACTAGCTCGCTCTATGTTTGGACAGATGGTTCCTGAAACCCGTTCAGCAGAATTCTTCGGGTTCTTCGGATTCTTTGGCAAGGTTGCTGCTCTACTGGGACCTCTAATCTATGCTCTAATGACTGTCTGGTTTGATTCTAGAGTGGGTATTTTCGCACTATCGCTATTGATTATTGCAGGAGTTATAATCCTACGAAAGGTCGATGTCGAAGATGGAATCGCTGTTGCTAAAGCAGAAGACGAAAGAAACCGTTCGAGTGCTGAAGAGTGAAAATGCTCATAGCCATAGGCTATGAGGGTTGAACAATGAGTCCGTATTGGGTAATGATGGGGATAATCCTAATTCTTACCCCACTCATCTGCTGGTTGTTCACTATTGGGCGTGAACACACTAGAACACCTTTGAACAAGGCATTCAAAGTTATTCAAGAAAAGAAATACTATCTGCATATTCTTGGCTATCTAGTAATTATCAAATGGAAAGCTTTGACGGATAAATTGAACGAGCCGATTAAAATCAAGACCGGAAATTGGACGGATTGGATTTATGCCTTTGAAGGCGACGTGACATTATGGTTTCAACAAACATTTGAAAATGCTATACTCACTGAAATTCTAAACTTCCACTACCTCTTCATTTATCTCTTCTTAATTTACATCACTACGGTGTACTTCGCCTATGTGGGAGAGAGGGATTTAACAGACAAAGTAACTCTAAACTACCTGCTAATTTACGCAATAGCAGTACCATACTACCTCTTCCTCAATGTAGAAGTTACCTCTTCGTGGATTCCTGGAATGAAGGCCTTACTTTACCACGATGGGTGGTACACAGTATTCTATGCAACACATGATCCACTCGACAATGCCGTTCCTTCGCTGCATGTTGCAATTCCATTTGGAATAATTCTGTTGAATTGGCTTCATTGTAAGGAGAAGGACATCAAAATGCGTGAGTGGACACATTGGCCGTATCACTTGTTCATTGTAATTAACACGATTCTGTTCATTTTCACAATTGCCTATCTGGGAATTCACTGGCTTGTCGACATCCCATTAGGCATTATCATTGGAGGTATAGGCGCATTATTCATTCATCATTTGCAACCTAGGATGCGTAATGATCACGGCAAAATGTTTGAAGGTGTCACGAAAAAGAAAGTAGTGAATCATACATTCTGGGAAGGTGCTGCAACTCTGCTTCTTCTATTCCTAGTTCTTTCAGCGGTATCCTACCAAGAGAATAACATCGATGAAAGAGTATCGATGAGATTAGGGGGTGGTGATTCCACATACGAAATATTGTCTCCACTAAATCAGGGTGAAGAAGTTACAACCTCGATAACGAATTTGGATGATTCATTCACACTCCAATTCACGATAGTGGTGGTCGAAGATTCTGTATCTGCTATGGACCAAGGTGTAATTGATTGGTCTGTATTAGAATCCAAACATACTGTTTATTTCGTTGAACCAGGAAATACAGAGAATGTAACAATTACAGATTCTGAAAGTTGGCATCTGATAATTTTGCATAACGATGCGAAGCAAGTTGATGATGTAATTGAAGTTCGAATATTGAATGATTACGGAGATGATGAGATGTGGAAAGCTATTGCACTATCCATACCTTCCATGTGGATGACAGGTTTCGTAATTCATAGATTAAAGCGGTTGAAGCAAGCAGGAAGACCCTTCACCGATTCCACACCATCTCATCTTTGGGAGGAAGAATAGATGGATGACGAATTTGTTATTGACCCTGAGATAAGGAATTTGTTCAAACAAATTTCAAACCACATTCGAAGTCGGATGAAACTGATTGTGGCCCTATTCATTCTAGGAATTGCAATAGGAATTCCAATTTCACATTCGGTCGTAGATTGGTTGCTAGGCGTTGGATTAATCCCTGATGATGTAAACATAATCATCCTAACTCCCGTAGAATTCATCATGCTCCAAGTAAGGGTGGGAGCATGGCTAGGTGCTGGCTTAGCGATTTTGGCGCTAATCATTGATGGTGCTTGGCATAGTGGATTGGCAAAAAAAAGTCCCAAGCCTGCACTGACGGTTATTGTTTCAGTTATTGTCGCTATTGCCCTAGCAGCGATTGGTCTGATTTATTCTTGGTATCTGTTAACACCAATGCTATTGGATTATTTGGCAAATGATGCTCAAGCCGCAGGGCTTTCTACTGAATGGAGATTGTCTTCATTCATTGGTTTCATTATCAGTTTGTGTCTAGCTTGTGCCATCGGTTTCCAAGCCCCATTAGTCACATTGCTATCCCTACAATCTGGAGCGGTGGACAGAGCCACGTTACTCGCATATCGCAGGCACATTTGGTTTGCCACCTTCGTCCTAGGTGCAGCGTTTTCTCCACCTGACCCACTATCATTATTCCTAGTTTCAATCCCAATAATTCTGCTCTTTGAAGCGGCAATGTTGTGGGATTATTTCACGGGTGAAAGCAAGTATGCAAGTACTTGAGCGGTACGCAGATTTTACCCGGAGAAGGCCTTTTTTCGGTACCGTGAGAATCGCCACCAACTGTAATTGGCATTCCTTGTTGCATTAATTCCCACCTGTATGAATCTGGATGAGAATTGTGTACTGCTTCGATACAATCGACTCCTAATCGCAGCAATGCTGGAACCAAGATTTCATTGCTGATACCGTAATAATGTGGATGAGCAAGTGAGGTAATTCCTCCCGATTGATGAACCATTTCAACCGCTTCATTGATTGTCGGTAGTGGTCTCTCTCTGAAAGCCGGTCCATCATTGCCAATCCAATCATCAAAGGCTTCTCTAACCGATTCGACGATTCCGTGTTCAACCATTGCTCTAGCCAAATGTGGCCTGCCAAGAGAATCTTCAGCGAATTTCTCCACATCTTTCATAGGAATAACATGGCCCATTTCTTCTAATGCATCCAGCATTAATCTCATACGAGGGACTCTTGCATCTTTCAGACTCAACAACCAATCTGTGACTTCTTGTGAAGCACCATTAGGAAAATATGCTAACAAGTGCCAAGATGATGGGTTGTGCGTTTCACTCTTGATTTCAACTTCGCAAGTAATCTCCACACCAGGGATGAAACGCATTCCTAATTCATCGCAGGCTTCTCTTGCTTCGAGCCATCCTGTATTCGTATCGTGGTCAGTTAATGACCAAACTCGTACGCCTGAATCATGTGCTCTTTTTGCCATTTCTTTTGGTGAAAATATTCCGTCGCTATGCCATGAATGACAATGAAGGTCTACTGATTCAGTCCACATGAGACCAACTCAAAAATCAGGTAAATCTGGTAAATCTAGAGGTGGCGGTGCCTCTGCAATTTCATCTTCTTCTAACAACTCGTCAAGATCTGGCATTTCAGGCAAATCCACCATAGAGGGTAATTCTGGTAATTCTAAAGGAGGAACTAAGGGGAGAGGTATTGATGGTGCGCCTCCAGTTTGGAAGCCTTTAGAGTCAAATTCTTCCACGTTAATAATAGTATGATCCACATCATTATGCGCGACCGCTGCAGCAGAACTCTCGCCAATATCTCCCACTGACAAGGTGTCTATTGCATTGGTTACAACTGAGTTCTCTTGAGTGGTTTGAGAACCAATAATCGATTCGATAACTGCCGCTGTATTTGGGTTGACATTGTCCTGTGGATTGTCAAGACTTAACATGGTGGGTAAATCTTCCATCGCTTCGTATTGCGCTGAAGAAGAACCATGCTCATGAACAACCAGAATATCATGCTCTTTTTTTGCCCACCAAGATACTCCGAGGCAAATTGGAAATAGAATCAGCATTATTGTTTCAGGCGTTGCCCATCCACGTGGCGTTCCTACTGGGAGAAACAAGGAAAACAGCAAGCCTACAATTAACAACAAAGCGCCGGTATTTGCTGCAAAGGCGAGGTTCGGATGCCTCGGGTCCATAACCGTGACTAGGGCATGTAACTCAAGAATGTTGGGCTTCCGCGGAAGTAACGGTATTTGCCATCAGCATTGCAACCGTCATAGGCCCAACACCTCCCGGAACAGGGGACAATATCGAAGCAACTTCGCCAACATCGGGATGCACGTCTCCTGCTAATCTCCACCCTTTTTCGCGAGTAGAATCTTCAACACGGTTTATTCCAACATCGATTACAACGGCACCTGGTTTAATCCAATCTGCCTGTATCATTTCAGGACGCCCCACTGCTGCGATTACAATATCTGCGGCAAGACACTCTGCTTGGGCATCAACTGTTCGAGAATGGACGATTGTTACAGTTGCATCTGCTCCTTTAGCTGCTAACAACAATGCTTGAGGCATTCCTACATTGAATGAACGTCCAATAACTACGGCTTTCTTACCAGACATCTCAACTTCGGCCCATCGTAACATCTCCATTACCCCAGCAGGAGTACAGGGAATCATTCCATCAAGACGTCCTTGGACTATTTTTCCCAAATTTGCAGGATGAAAACCGTCAACATCCTTTCTTGGGTCGATCAAATCAGTCAATGATTCCTCATCCATATGAGAAGGAAGAGGTGATTGAATCAAGATTCCATGCAATGATTCATCATTGTTCAATGAAAGTATAATTTTTGTAACTTCGTCTTGAGTTGCATCTTCAGGTAGTTCAATATGAGTAGATTTAATTCCTAATCTCTCACATGAGCGAATCTTATTTCGAACATATATGTGAGATGCGGGGTCCTTACCAACGATTACAACCGCCAAATGTGGTTGTACTTTGCAGTCAGCAATACGCTGTATCAGCCTCTGTTCAAGGTCGGCTGCACAGGATTTGCCACTCAATCGAGTTGCTGGCATGAATTTGGCCAAAGGATTGGTAGTGATGAGGCTTGCGTATTGATTCAAATTATTCTTCTTCGTTTGACCAGAGCAGCCTGCCACATTCAGGACAAGTAAACTCAGTTGGCCTAGGCCCATCAACAGCCTCCAAATTTCCACAAGGCCCGCATAAAATTGTCGACTTGACGGGGTCATCCATTGTAACATCAACACGATACATGAATCGGCCAGCATCAGGTAATCTTTCCTGAGAAGGTTGCCATTCTGCTATATCTTCTGGACTTAGCCCCATCTTACTAGGTATCGACATACCAATGATGAAACATATAATTCCACTCAATCCTACAACTCCCCCCATAGCAATGTTTACTCCAAGAGAAAACAATGCTCCGAAGACAATCAAGATGATTCCAGAAATCAGGAAATTTTCTCGTCGGTTTTTCATGCAATCAACTCAACGCTTTGCTCAGTGCTTCTGCCACTTTTGGAACATCATCCAAAGGTAAAGCGCATAATCCAATGCGAACGCCCCCATTTAATGGAACTAAGAATACGCCATTTTCTGCACATTTTTCTGCGATTTCAACTGGGTTTCCGACTTCAATCCAAGCAAAGAATCCATCCATTGTAGGATTAAGAGGCACTCCTAATCGTTGGCACTCGGATAACA
This sequence comes from uncultured Candidatus Poseidoniales archaeon, assembly GCA_964516645.1. Classification (GTDB taxonomy): domain Archaea; phylum Thermoplasmatota; class Poseidoniia; order Poseidoniales; family Poseidoniaceae; genus MGIIa-K1. The sequence goes on along the minus strand of CAZEXE010000007.1, from coordinate 13,042 downwards.
GAACATTTCTTCTGTCGTCTAATAATTGCTTCAGGCGGTCTCTCTCTTGACCCCAGGCTTCGCCACCTTCCTCTGAAGAATGCATTGCACTGACACAATATTGTGAAACCCTTGGTGTTGCACTCCATGTTTGCCTAGCAGTTACACACATCACTGTTTCTAATCGCTCAGTAATCTCTTTCTCAGGATGTATACTTACCAAGGCCCCAGTTCGTAAGCCATAGATTGTGTGAGATTTTGAGAGTGAGACCGCAATGCAAATCAACATATTTTCTGGCCACATCATTCCGTTTTCAACAGAATCGAGAATTGTATCTGCCCATGCATGAGGTTCATCTGCATACAGGCTGTATGCGGAATCAAGAAGCAAAGTGTGCCCAACTGTAGGGTTGCTTAATGCTGAATCGACAAATGACTCCAAGCAGGCAAAGCGCCCTTCTATGCTCATTGACAAACCTGTAGGGTTGTGTGCTGGATCGTTTAGCCAAACCATGACCTTGTCTTGATTGGAACACATTTCGATAAGTTTAGCCTCAAACTCATCTCTAGCGAAATAAGGATGAATATCATGCCCATTTGGAGGTAATAATGGCCATGTTTCATAATGAAGACCATTGTTTTGTAAAAATCCCTTGTATGGGCCCCAATGCCTTTCGCGCAATAATGCTACTTGTCCTATATCAAGAAAATTATTCGCTGCCAAATACAAGGCTCCACTTCCACCTGGACTGGCTGTAGAAGCAAAATTGAATCCTAACTCATCAAGACGGTTTCTTGCCTCTCCGAGTGCTAATGTTTTGGAGAGATCTAGGAACGAGGGTAGGCCGGCTAATGGAGCATATGCTGAAATTTCCTGTTCTGGTGCTGCACGAACTGCTGCATCGACAACTTTGTTGATTGCCAAATTACCATCATCCTCCAACAATGCGCCTATTGTAGCATTGACAGCTGGCTTACCTGCGGCCTTAGCATCCTGATACCTAGCCCACCAACTGAAGATGGTATCACTTCCTTGTTTCCCAATGCCGGCAGCATTGAGGAAATTCTCTCCAGCCATGACCTACCGAACCTGTTAGAGGATATTGTACTGCCGACGCATTCATCTATGAAATCTATCTCGGCAAGAATACGCCAACGTAGCATAGCTGGTAGTGCTTCGGATTTGTAATCCGACGGTCGGGGGTTCGAGTCCCTCCGTTGGCTCTTAATTCTCATAATCTAAATCAATACAGGGGATATTTATTTCAATCAACTGTCTTGCCCAAGAATTGGTAATGTATGCTGAGTAGGAAGTTTGTAGTTCTCGCTATACTTTTACCTGCATTAGTTCCACTATTAACTACCGGCATAAATATCTTCAATGGAGCAGACTTTCCGGAAGATAAATTTGTTGAACCACTTGAGGAACACGAACGAATTTCCGAGGGTGTTTTGTTAATCGTTCTTGACGGTTTACCGGGATACATTATGTCTGATTCAGAATATATGCCTAACCTTGCAAACTGGTCGAATATTGGTGCTGTGGCTAATGTTTCGACTGGTGAAATAACCTTGACGGGGCCTTGCGTAAAAGAAATGTCAACGGGAATACATGCGACTCCAATTGATGCAATACGGAATTGGGGCGTAACATATTATGGTAAAGATGACCCCTTTCATTACGCTCTTGAAAAAGAAATGAGTGTCGCATTTACAGGATTTTATGTTTGGTCAAATTTGTTTACCGATGAGAGATTTATCCATCAAACAGTATACGATTCAGGTTTTAGTGACGTGTACGATGCTGATGACAAAATAATTGAAAATGTCAATAATTGGATTGACGAGCAAAATCATGACTTGATGGTTGCACACTTGGGAGGAACTGATCATGCAGGACATATGTATGGTACTAACAGTGAAAAATACAAAAACAAAATGTTACACTTAGACTACCAACTTGATTCTATCAGGAAAAAAGTACCGAGCAATTGGACACTAATGATTACTTCAGACCATGGTATGACTGAATCTGGAGGCCATGCTATCAGTACTGGTGAGTTAGCAATGAATGTCAACTTTTTGATGTATGGGGCAGGTGTAAAAGTGGGTGGTAACCAAAATATTGAGCAAAGAGATATTGCTTCAATACCTCTTGTTCTACTAGATTTACCATTCCCTATCTCAGCAGATTCTAGAATCCCACTTAACTTGTTTTCTTTCTCTGAAGAAAAGGCAAACTCTCTGGAAGCCTGGAATTGGGAGGCGCAAGTCGTTCGTCAGAACTGGTTAAAGGAAAATGGATATCCTCATGCTGATGTTTCTACTGACAAGATAGAATGGGAATCATTACCAAATCATACACAAAGTCCTTCTCAATGGGATATCATTTTTTCAATATTCCCGCTGCTTGGAGTTTTATTTGTTGCCAAATTCAGCCTAAAGGGACAAAAAATTATGCAAGATAATACGTACAAAATAATTTCATTATCTGTTGGATACTTCATTCTGATTTGGACCCATTATGTGTGGTTTTACGATATTCAATTTTCTCTATGGACAACTGGATGGATGAGAAAAATGGCAGGAGTTCTACCTATACTTTGTATTACATTTCTTATATTCTATGCAGTCTTTATCAAATCAAAATCCGAAAACCCAAATCTACCAAATATTCCACACTGGGCTCCATATATTCTTTTAGCAACAGCATTGTGGCAACCCGACAGTAGACTTTCCCCTGTCATGTTAGTATTTGCAATTGCAATTATCCTTTATCTAAGGAAATCCGGTACTCCTCAAACAAGCAAACTAAGTTCTTTCACTTTCATGCTAATTATATTGTTACCACTATGGACCATAATGAATTATTACATTGGGATCATATTTAACATCTCATTATACGAATTGACAAGTATTGATTTCTTCTACAAATTGTGGCAGCACATCATAACCGCATTTATGACCGAGAACTTGATTGCAGCTTTGATCTTGACCAATTTATGCATTTTCATCGCGGATAAAATCTATTTTGGAGAGGCGAATCATATGTGGATTAAATTTTCACTACCTATTTCTGCCGTCGTATTTTTACACTCTATTGGCAATTCATGGATTGATAGAGTGATAATATTGTGGATTATATTCTGCATCACTCAAATGGTAATGGTTCGAATAAACCATCCGTTCGCTATGCCGTCTCCGTTCAGGTCTAGTTGGTTAGAATTATTCGCTATGTCCATCATTATACCTACTTGGGGTGCTTGGCCTGCAATGATTACATTGTTGTTGACTAGAACAATTCCGCAATTTGTTGAAAACAATCTCTTATGGCTAAATGAGCCAAGTGATGACCCGCTTATGGAATCATGTCGAAAAATTGTTCTTGGAATTATCCCATGGTTACTATTATGTGTGGTTTGGACACACTATTCTTTGCTTACTCCTATGGGTCTAATCGAATTCAACCCTAGCAAAATTATAGTCACAGGAGGATTCTTTGGTGCAAGAACAAATCCACCGATAATTTGGATGACTGCGATGGTAACCTTGCCATTAGTCGTATCTTGCATAATGGTTGTTAACTCTTGGTCTAAAGCGGGATTCGATTTATTCCCTGCAATCGTTTTGATTTGCTACATGTTTGCAACAAACATTTCGAATATGTGGTTGGTAATGTACCGGCCCCAAGTATTGTTGATGATTGGTTTCTCATCGATTGTATATTTATTCTGGATTACCTGTCTCATTCTTGGCCAACACAATATCACTACCTTATTGAGAGGAGAGGGTGGTGACAGCCCAGCACACGCTGGTTTGAAAGTATAACAAGGGGTGCAAGCAACATGGCGGAGTTGACCAATCCAGAAAGGAGGATGCTCCGCGCCCTACAAGGGCGAGATGAAAACTGGACTCTAGAGGAAATCCTTGATGCTTGTAATTGGGATGACCAAGCCATTGCAGTAGCCGCAGGGCATGGGTTGTCAAACCATGGATTTGTCAAGATTAACGAGACTAGTAATACTGATGTTTTGTTAGGTAGCGAAGGTGAAAAGGCTGCAGAAAAGGGATTGCTAGAAGCAAGACTTTGGGCCTTTCTTCAAAGCAATAAAGATGTGACGATGAAAGATCTATCTTCAAATTTTGAAAGGCACGAGGCTGGCCCAGGTGTTGGACTTCTGAAGGGTCTTGGGGTTTCACTTAATGGTGGGAAATTTTCTTGCGACAATCCAGAGGAGGTATCCAAAACAATTACCGAAAGGACCTCATTTATTCAATCTCCTTCCATCGAAAATCCACTTATTGAACATTTCAAAGGAAGGAAGAACCTCATTGAAATTGTTGAGGTTGTTTCTCGAGAATGGAGGATAACTTCGAATGGTATGCAAATTCCATCTGAAGAGTTAGAAGAAGTTGTCAAAATTGCTGAAATTACTCCCGAATTATTACAAGGCGATGATTGGAAAAATGCCGAATTCAGACCTTATGATGTATCGCTAGAAGCCTCGATTCCAAGATCTGGCCGAAGCCATCCAATGCAGGCATTGATCGAGCGCATCCGTTCGATTTTCTTGGAGATGGGTTTCTCAGAATTGGTCGATGATTATGTTCAGACCGCTGGATGGAACATGGATTCCCTATTCATTCCTCAAGACCACCCTGCTAGAGAGATGCAGGACACATTCTATCTTGACAACCCAAGACAAATTGAATTAGACCCTAAGTTACTGGCTGACTGGAAAGCTATTCACGAACATGGTGGCGACACTGATTCAACTGGCTGGGGAGGAGTATTCGACCCAGAAATTTCACAAAAAGGACTGTTGAGAACTCACACCACTGTGAATACGATTCAGTATCTTGCAAATAATCCTGAACAATCGTGTCGTGTTTTCGCTATCGACAGAGTGTTTCGCAAGGAAAGCATAGACAAAACCCACCTGCCTGAATTTCACCAAATTGAGGGTATCATTATGGAGCCCGGGGCCAACTTAGGAATGCTAGTTACAACCCTGAAAACTTTCTATGAAAAAATGGGTTATCCAGAGGTTAGAGTTCGCCCAGCATATTTCCCTTACACCGAGCCATCACTAGAGGTTGAAGTAAAGTGGAGGGGGAAATGGCTAGAATTAGGAGGAGCAGGAATCTTCAGACCAGAAGTCACTGAACCGCTCGGCATCAAAGATCCAGTGTGTGCATGGGGAATGGGGCTGGAAAGATTAGCGATGTTAGTACTTGGCCTAGACGATATTAGACAACTCTACATTTCTGATTTAGAGTGGCTGAGAAACCAACCCATTTTGTGATTCAAATGGACATCAATACAATCAATGACCATAGCCCCTGGTGGGCGAGAGTTTTTGCAATATTTCTCAGCGTTATGCTTTTGTTTACTATTGCCAACTTTTTCTATCTCGAAATTTTTGGAATCAATGGAATTAACCATTATTCATTTGGAAACGAACCGTATAACCCTGGAGAATATCCTGTAAACGGAACAGAGGAAGAGCAGCGCAAATACAATTACTCCTTATCCGAATGGGAAGAGTACCAGTCTTACATGGAAATGATGGATGAATTAGAAGACTCACATGTCACTGAGATCTCTCAGATTTTTGCTGTTCTAACGCTCCTAGTTGGAGTTCCAACTATCGCTATGTTTTGGACTCAAAATGAGAAAATGATGCACTTTGGAATTGCATTTGGAGCAATTAGTATGATTGGGGAGATGTGGAAAGCCTACATTTCTTCAGACATTGTTGCAAAATACATGAAAAGTGTTCCCGGTGGTGGAGATTACGCATGGATTGCACAAACCTCAGTCTTTACTTCCGGTATGTGTGGAATATTCTACATTGCATTAACTATAGTTTTGCACAATATGTACCATTCATTACACGATTTACCTGAAAGTGGATTCCATCTAAAGATTGATACGCCTCCACTTGAAGGAACGAATCATGGAGATAATGACATCCAACACTGAGACTATCCCCGGATTCAAGATAACTAAATCCCTAGGAGTTACAACTGGTTCTACAGTTCGTGCTAAACACATTGGAAAGGATATCTTAGCAGGCCTGAAAAATATTGTAGGTGGAGAATTGAAGGCATACACCGAATTGTTGATGGAAGCACGTACTGAAGCTCTTGGTAGAATGATGATGGATGCTGCTCAGCGCGGAGCAAATGCAGTAGTAAATGTTAGATTCGCAACCAGTAGTGTTGCTGGCGGTGCTGCAGAATTATTCGCATATGGTACTGCAGTTGTAGTGGAACAAGAGTGATTACATGTCTGATATTTCATCGGAACCAATCCTTATATTGGTCCTACTCGTGATTGTAGGGATATTTGCCATATTCTTCCCACTTGCATTCCTTTACTCAATGCTTTTCGCATGGATTCACCAAGGTCGCCATAAGAAACGGTTACTTGCTAGAGAGCAAAGAGTTGCAAGTATTGTTGGAGGAGATAATATTCACACACTTTCAAGGCCAATAAATCTAGAAAAGATTTCGCAATGCGGTTTGGTCATGACAAATATCACAGTAGCCCCGTCTTGGTGGCAATTATTCGTTGGTGGAATTAAATCCATTTTCGGAGGACAGATACAGTCCTACGACAATGTATTAGCTTATGGAAGAGCAGAAGTAATGCAGCGCTTAAGAGAACAGGCCCTTGGTGAAGGATGGAGTGAAGTAATCAATGTTAGAGTTGAAACTTCTATGGTGCTGAACAAAGTCAGAGGCGGTAATCAAAACAAATTAGGCACCCTCGAATTCGTTGCATATGGAACCGGAATCCGGTAATATCCGTAATATACATAGGGAGTTCTTTAGGTCTCGAAGCCTCGAGATTCAATCATGAGAAGGACAAGAGTAGTGGCTACCATCGGCCCGTCTTCTTGGGATACTGAAACTCTGAAGTCTGTATTTGATGCTGGAGCAGATGTTTTTCGCCTAAATTATTCTCATGGTGAACCGCATCAAAAAACCGAATTATACGAAAAAATTCGCTCTCTGGAAAATGAAAACAGAACTACCTGCATTTTGGCAGACCTACCGGGGCCAAAATTACGTCTCGGTGAATTCACAGGGGTCAAATTACTGAAAAATGGCGAAACTGTTAGACTGTTATGTGGTAAATCTGAACATGAAGGTGATGAACTTCCTGTAGAATACGACGGATTATCTGCAGAATTGGAGGCTGGTGACCCGATTCTTGTTGCTGATGGTCTAATTCGACTTTCGGTTATTGAGGCAAGTGGTGAGCCCGGCTCATTCATCGACTGTTTAGTGGAGGATGGAGGACCAGTGACCAGTAGGAAGGGGATTAATTTACCAGGCACTACTATCGATTTACCTGCAATCGGTGAGAAGGACAAACTTGCGCTGGATCATGCTCTGAAATCCGGCGCTGATTGGATTGCTGTATCCTATGTTCGTACTGCAGAGGATATTCGTCCTGCTAGAGATGCGATTAAGGCTGCAGGGTTGCACACACCAATTATTGCAAAAATAGAACATCCAACTGCACTGAAAAATTTGCACTCGATTCTCGATGTAGCTGATGGTGTAATGGTGGCGAGAGGCGACTTGGGTGTAGAGATTCCTTTAGAGCACGTTCCACTTGCTCAACAGAATATTATCGATGCAGGTTTAATGAGAGGCATGGTTGTAATCGTCGCTACTCAAATGCTTGAATCGATGACTTTGAACCCAAGACCAACAAGAGCAGAAGTTAGCGACGTCTCCACTGCGATACGGCATGGTGGAACCGCGGTTATGCTATCGGGAGAAACCGCTTCTGGAAACCATCCGGTGGCAACCGTTGAAACAATGGTTCGAATAGCAAGCGCTACTGAAGAAGGATTGGTTTCCTCAGGTGGAACACCTGGCGCCCTCTCCAAATTCCGTTCTACAAGGGCTGTTGCACATTCCGGGGTTGAATTGGCAAGAATGTCTGGGGCAAGGCATATTTTGGTAGCAACTCAGCACGGAAATGCTCCAAGATTAGTCGCTGGATATAGGCCGGATTTTGTAGTAACTGCAGTCACAGATCGTATTCGAGCCGCACGAAGAATGAATCTTCTTCCCGGAGTTCAATCAGTAATTGTAGAAGAACACGAAAGAGGTTCTCAAACAATGCAAGACGCGATTCGTATGCTTGCCAAAGAAGGTTCGATTAAATCTGGTGAGAGAATCGTTGCAATTTCAGGTTCGCCTCGTGCCATGAGAGGTGCCACTAGTACTGTGAGACTTTACCGCTTAGAGCAAGATGGGACAATTTCTGGAACTGAGTAAGTTTCAATAGTCAATTCTACGCAAGGTTCAATGCTGAGTGGCCTTGTCGAGGGTCATGGGTCTTAATCCTCTGAACGCAATTCTTGTTGCCACTGGTTTAGTATTAGTATCTCTTAACCTAGCATTAGGCTCCTATGCAACAAGCCAAGTTCCTGCTGCTGTCGAAGAAGCAGTGGCAATGAAAGTAAAAGACGACATCTGTGAAAACACCATGTGTACTGAAATAAACGAAGATTGGTTAGAATCAACCTCTCCAAGGGACTTCTATGCATGGCATATCACAAATTTGGACGATGTCGTCACGAATTATTCAGAACCCGAATATGAAAGGATTGGCCCTGTGACTTATGATGTCACACTCAAGAAAGAAGTTGAAAGTTACGATATCAAAAATGGATTACTAACATACAAACAGTTGACTTCGTACTCGTGCTCAGAAGAAACTTTAGTTCCATGTTCTACTGAAGTTAGCCAACTCAATATTGCATTCACGCCACAAGTAGTTGGTGCAACTGGAACGGCAATTAATGCAGTTATGGACATCACCAAAACCGGATTCGTTTCAGGAGTTGTCGACATACACTTGCAGCAAGTTTCCGCTGCTCATGGAGTTGCTGATGAAATCAAGTACGACCACATGGTGAACCTTGCTGCTGTTGAAGGACCAGGTGACATTTACATCATCGATACAGAAATGCACAACTCTGCTGAATCTTATTTCCTTGATGGAATGTTTGAGGCGTTTAATGATGCATACGGTGATGCTTTCTTAGAAGATGACACCAAAACATACCTTGGCGAAGGTGGCGTAGATCCACGATGGGTCGATGGAGTTTGGAATGATGATGGTGACGGTATTCTTGAACCAGATGAAGATTGGTATTTCAATGAGACAGGAGTCAGAATTGGAGATTTGAATAACAATGGAATCATCGATAATGAAACTAGTAGTTTCGTCTCGAACATGAATCTGCAATATACATTCTATGAAGCAGTTGGCCCCAACGGTGAGAACCTATCCCTTGTCAATTACATGGGACCACTAGTTTACGCTGCCATGGGTGAGCCTGAGTCCCTAGAGTTCATTCAGCAAAACCCAGAAGATTCAGTTACTCTTCAACGCGCTGAAATGTGGGACTTTGCACATCCTACAGACCTCAATGTCACTCTAGCAAGGGATTGGACATTGTATGGCGGCATGGGTAAATTGATGCTAGATTATGGTGCAGGAAACGATGATTATCTAACCGACTATTCAGAAGATGATGTCAACTTATCTTCTAGAGTTCAACGCTTATTTGGAATGGAAATGGATGATGAGGTTGCATCCAAGCTCCTTGGCTTGGGAGATGGAACAGACGAACCAATGGGCATTCTTGCAGTAAGTGATTCTGGAACATCATTTGGAATGGCCGAATTCCTTGACA
>CAZEXE010000007.1:0-3232 GCA_964516645.1 uncultured Candidatus Poseidoniales archaeon | reverse complement strand
ATTCTTGCAGTAAGTGATTCTGGAACATCATTTGGAATGGCCGAATTCCTTGACATGAAAAAGCATATTGCAATGGAAACATATGGAATTACAAGTAGTCAACATCAAACTTTGAAGGATTTCTGTAATGATTGGATGAATGATGTATCCACTTTGCCATTGATTCTAGTTGGCGGTGAAGGTTACATTTCCGCTTCACAATTCGTAAACCAAACATTTGGTTCAGTAAATCCAATCGATGATTCATACTTGGAATATTCACTCAATATTGGAGGAATGTGGGGGACTGGAACTTTCGGCTTCCCTGCAGGAGACCGAATTGACCTTACTCAAGAACAAAGTGCAAATATGCTGTATGGGCCATGGGGCCTCACCACCGCAAAAGGTGCAAACATGTTCCTCTATGGAGAATTAAGTGGCAAAACCCTACCAATCAATTATACTACTGGCCAGAGTGATGAGGCTAAGGATTGGACTAACGAGACGGTTGCAGAAATTTATGGAATAGATGCAGAAGCTGCCGGTGCTGCAAAACTTCTCATGATGGAAGTAGTGTTCAGCGATTTCGTTCCTGAGTTCCTAATAGATTCATTTGGAACCAGTCGGTACTTGACCCAACCTGTAAACAACTGGCTACTTGGATGGCATGACCCAGTAAATGCTTACCTAGCAACCGATGATTCTGAAAATATGACTGCTGGCTGGACTAGTCTAGAATCTAATGAGACATATTTCGGTTCAGATCTTTATGTCGAGGGTGGAATTTCAACAGGAGATCCTTCCATCATCACAATCTGTACTGGTGAAGCAGACTCCTGCGACAAAGGCGAAACTGTGCAAGTAGGCGATAGCAAATATGTCAGTTGGAGAAACATGGAAAAAGAGCAAGCAACCTACGGCTTAATCACCGCAGAAATGCAAGGTGAAACTACAGGTGGATTCATCACTGGTGAAGGAGATTTAATCGATTTGTCTGGTTATGGAACTGCTGATGTTATTTGTTCTAAGGAAAGTACACTGAAGGGCATACCGGTAGATGTTTGCACTGCAGAAATGGATCCATTGACAAGGCCTATACAAGCCAAACTAATCAACAATGGAGATCTTCTAGATGCAATCCCTGGTGCACTACCAGTTTACTTTGGAAGTAACGTTGAAGTCAAGGTCGAGCAACTGAGTGGAGCAATTATTGGTGGCCAATCAGAATCGACTTTCTGGTTAGACAAGAGAGACATTGATGAGCAAAAGACGCCTCCTGAAATGGCTGATTTGCAAGAAGTCTTCGTAATCAAGACCAGCGCAGAACTAGATGATGAGACTGCAGAAACCATGGAATCTCAAATTGTCACTAACCAAGATTCCTTTGCATACTTCACCAACTTCGATCATTGGGTTGACTATGTCACATTGTGCTTGTGGATTTGTGGTATTGCATCGCTGCTAACTGGTGCTGCATTGATCTTCAAGAATGATGAAGAAACCTTTGCTGATACTAAATGGGTCGAAGAACCGGCAGATAATGCCCCTGTGGATGAATCTATTACATTGGAAAATGATTTTGAAAACCCTGGTTCTGAAACTGAATCTGAGTGATTTCAATATAGATTGAATTAATTACCACTTAGTATAACCTATCTAGCGAGCAGTACGCTCATGGTGACGCATATGCACACGGCAGCCAAAGTAGTGTTAATATTAGGAGTAGTCTTTACAATCGTCGGAATAGGTGCATTAGCAATCGGATTCAGCGCCTTGAGTGAGATGGATGACCATTGGAACTCATTTGAATTAAGTGATGCTACTAATGGTACGATTGAAATTGACGATTCTAACAAATCAGGAGAATGGGGATTGACCTTTTGGGTAAAAGGCAAGTACTTAGATGAAGATAATAATGGATACTGGGATGTTTGTAATGAAACCAGTGTCACAGTAATTGAAAATCCAGAGGTCGACACCTCATGGGAGTCGGCTGAACGTTTAGATGGCAAATTCTACAATGAAGTAAATTGGTTCGAATATGATAATCAAAGCAACTGCGATGCCGTAGAGGAAAATAAAGACCATTCAAGGGAAGACAAGGGGCTAGTAAAAATTGGCCGTGCTTGCTGGGGCTGTTATTCTGGAACCTTTGAATTCGAATCAAACAAGAGTGTTTGGGTCACTTATGATGACAAAATTGAAGAGAATATCGAAGGAGAAGCACGAGGTTTACTAGTAGGATTTGGTGGCGGTGGTTTAGGTATTTGCTGTGGCATAATTTTCTTGTTTATCGGCATAATCTTGATCTTTGCTTTGGATGACAACAAAGGACAAGAAATGATGTACATGCCTCCAAGTGATAATCAAATGATTGCATCTCACCCTCAAATTTCAGTGGCAGCACCAACTACCACTCATATGTCTCAACCAGACTTTGGAGAACCCCCACAAGGCGGGTTGTAGGTGAGTAAATGGAAATAGCAAGAATCATCAATTTTGCAGTAGCCATAATGATGTTATTGTATGCAGGATACTGTTGGGTAAAACAAGGCTCTCATGCTAAGGGGAAAGGATGGTTTACACGGCAAGAAGCACCCAAAACATTCTGGTTTAATGTCATATTCTTCACATTGCTAAGTATCTTAATGATTATTGGAAATCTAATATTTTTCAAAAGATAAAGAATGATCTAACATGGAATTGAATAAATCTTAGCGAATTGAGAGATACATAATTTCAAGTATAATTTTCACTGGGTAAAAAGCATGGCAACACAAAAAAATGTACTTGGACAAGAAATCGGTGAATGCTCTTGCAAGCCACTCACTGGATGGTATCGTGATGGGCATTGTAACACTGATGACATGGACAGGGGTTCTCACACAGTATGCTGCATTGTTACCGAAGATTTTCTGGAATTTGCAAGGTCAAAGGGCAATGACCTAATCACTCCAGCCCCTCATTTCAACTTCCCTGGGCTAAAGCCAGGCGACTCATGGTGTGTCTGCGCAAGAACTTGGCTAGATGCATTGAATCATGGCAAGGCTTGTCCCATTGATTTGGGAGCAACCAACATCAAAGCCCTCGAAATAATTCCATTGGAATTGCTTGAAGATAGAGCAGTCTAGCATCCCACACTGGAGGTTGTTAGGTGCCGGGAGCGGGGGCTGAGCAGTTCACCTGCGAAGTCTAGCACCCACACTGGAGGTTGTTAGGTGCCGGGAGCGGGGGCTGAGCAGTTCACCTGCGA
>CAZEXE010000006.1:41206-50526 GCA_964516645.1 uncultured Candidatus Poseidoniales archaeon | reverse complement strand
ACTTACATAAACCACATCCAACTTATGGGAACTCGACTCATGCAAATTGCAACTATGGTAACCAAAGTACCACCCTTGTTGGTAAAACAGAGTGGGCAAATTGGCATATTTATCGAGGGGTATATTGGTTCGATTTGGGACTATTGCCTGGGGCGACAGTCCTTGATGCCAACCTTTCATTCTATGTGCAAGATGCAGTAAATCAGGCTTCGACCACAACCCCTGTGAGTGCTCAACATACTTACTCAGTACATCCTTTACTGAAGCATTGGGAGGAAGGACTTGAGAGTAATGCACAGGTCTCACAAGCAGCAGGTGTGACTTGGAATAAAGCGATTGATAATCTCACTGGCAGTGATTATTCTTGGTCCTCAGCAGGGGCCTCTGGAACAACAGACCGTGATGTAGCGGTTGCAAGTGTAATTGACAGTCCAGCCAATCTCGAGTACAATTGGCTCGAATTTAATGACCAAAACTTGACTGATTTAGTACAGAATTGGGTTAATGGCAATGTGACTAATAATGGAATAATTCTGATTGGTGATGAAAATACCAACAAGCCTGATGGCTCGAGGTTAACTCTAACCTCGAGGGATAACGCCACCCATGGACCAAGATTGGTTGTTGTTTTCGAGGGTAGCGATGATGTAACTGCCGCCCTCGATGTTGGCGCAGATGGTAATTGGGAGTGGAATCATAGTGGAAATCTCAGTAATGCATCTGTCGTGCCTGATTTTTCTGTCTCTCTAAATTCATATCTCGGCAATGCAACTCCAAGTTTCACTGATGCTTGGGGTAATGAATTCGTAGATATCCCCCTCAAAGTGAGTGCAAATGCCACATTGGTTCTCGATGAGATCGACATTGAATATGACTGGACTGCAGCAGTTGGTGCGTCACCGCATTCAGACCTGCTTGGCGAATTGAATCAACATGTTTCGAATCTTACACCAGATGCCTCTGGTAATGTCAGCATCATCATTAATGTCACTTCAGGAAGTGCAGGAATGGTAGAATTGCTAAATCTGTGGTTGGGGCAAGGGGCTCGTCCTCCTTCTGTTACAAAAATCACCTTGCCCGGAGATGCAATGGTCCCTGATGGCCAATCTCGGACCTTGAGTGTAGATGTGACCTCATACCAAGGTCTATCGAATTTATCTTGGCTTGCACTTATTCCTCAACTTCAAAACAGTGCCACTCAACCGACACTTTTCCATTCATTGGAAAATGACACTACTTGGGTCTATGACCCTGCTGGGCTTGTTAGTAATATCAGTGGCTCATGGATAGAACTCGATAATCAGAACGGCATTATGGCGTGGGATCTCACAGTTAGTTGGAATTGGTTGCCTGAACAGGATGTTGTTTGGGAAGTTCAGGCAATGACAATCGATTCGCTTCATACAAGTAGACTTTCAAGTCAGACTACAGATCATGAACGTAGAATGGAAATTACGAGTTTCACAGTATGGGATTTGAGTGAGCCAACCGAAGGGAGTACACAAATTGATACTGATGAATGGGTTGCAGGTGGGGATTTACTGCGCATAGGAGGTGCTGTAAGATTCCTCAATCAAACGAGTCACCCCCTACCCGGTGATGTTATCGTTGAATTAGTTGGAATCAGTGCGAATACAACAGTTGATTCCAATGGCTCTTACTCAATCGAAGTGTATGCTCCACTCACTAGTCACTACGACGGATTTACCCTCTCAGCCAATCTCTTTGGGCCATATGATTCTACTGAATTAGGACTAGCATCACTAACTTTCAACATCGATGCTACAAACCCTGGTTTCCAAGCAAATTCACCTCTTGGTGAAAGAGTACAACCTTCGAATCAGCAATTGTTCAATGTGACAATAACCGATGGCGTAGATAGTGATGGTCTTGATTTAGGTAGTTTAAGTCTAAGATGGTGGGTCGAAGGTCTTCACGATGATGGTGATGGTATTCCTCAATATGATGAATATGGCCATAGGCCACTACTCAGGGTAGGGAATAGTGATTTCTTCCATGCTGTATATGACGACACATACAATTCACACGGTCAGCACGTTTCTCTATTTATTGAGGGCTTTGACAAGACGGGTAATGCTATTTTGAGTGGGCATGGTTTTGAAAACGATGTGATAGATTACTTTTCTTTGGTTCCTTCCCCTACAGAGATAATATCTGTCGATATGGATTTACCAGGTGGTGACACCCTTACTCCTGCCCACCCTGGCTTGCTAATGATCAGCCTTAGAGATGTAAATGGCCTAGATGACATAGAAGACATCATTATTGATCTTGGCCTAGGTAATACGCTATCATACAGCAATGATGGAACTTTCGAATCGAGTAATCCTTTACTCACAGTTTCAGAATTCACATTCGAAACCCAAGGAGATGATATAACCCTAAATCTCTCATTCATCGCATCCCCGCTGTTTGATGATTTGTCGGCGAATGAGATGAGTATTACTCTCAAAATCATTGATTCATCAGGTGAGAATTTCACCGATACTGGACTGAAATGGCACTTCAATGCAGATGTCATATTAGTCGAATCTTCGCTGAGAACTTTTGGAAATGAATCGCGTTTACTTTTGTATGATGATTATGTAACACTTGGTCAGAGGCTGGTATTTGAGGGCAGAGTGCGATATGTTGCTGCAGACTTGGCGCCAGCTCCAGGATCATTTTCAGTTATGCTCGAAGCCCCTCTTGATCTTCCCTTATTGGTGGAAACAGATACCGATGGGACGTTCGCAGGAATGGTCGACGCACTAGGCAGTGGATTATACCGTGTAAATATCCTAGTCAATGGCGGGATGGGGGCTGCTAATCCATTACCAGAACCTATCCGTTTGCAGATTGATGACGAGGCACCTATGGTTGTAGGTCACGAGCCTTCTTTTGTTTCAACTAATTCAACTGAACTTCAGTTACAATTTGATATCCAAGAAGTTGATTCAGGTCTGCCAGAGGGAGGAGTTCAGGTTAGATGTATCCAGATTGATGGCCTTCAATCCTTTGGGGATGAAATAGAGGGCGTAGCAGTCAAAATCATTTCCGGTGATGTTAGTAGGTATCTAGTCAACCTTAGTTCACAGCCAATACAAAGTGAGAACCTCGATTGTTGGTTTGATGTAGCAGATTTAGCAGGGAATAACTTGACGGGCAAAGGTTCAGCCAAGACGTGGCCGCTTCGCCTTGAGGTAATAGAGACTAGACCTGACCTCAGTGCTGAAAAGATTACGATACAAGAATCACCTGTTCTTGGGCGGTTGACAACCGTAAGCATCGATATTTACAACACTGGTACTGACGATACTACACCATTCAACATCACTTTACAAACTCATGTTTCTCGAGATGGTAGAATCGTAATCGAAGAAGTTGAAACGGTCCAAACATCAATACTGAATGGTGATATGATTACAGTTAGCTTCGAATGGATGCCTGACTGGGAAGGTGAATTGGATTTAGTGGTACTAATCGATTCAAGTCAGGACATAGACGAGTTTAATGAGGATAATGCGGTTTCGTTGAAGGTGAAGATTGAACCCGCTCCGGAGCCGGAGGGATTCTTTGCATCTCAGTCCATGATGACCCTTTTCGGAATGGGGATAATTGGATTAACTTGTGTTGGATTGCTATTTATTGCGTCACGCCGGATTAGTGAAAGTGATGATTCAGAGTGGCTTGAAGATGAAGAATATGAAGAAGATGAAGAAGATGATGAATCCTAAACTCACTGCTACCGATTAGAATGAAGTTTGGCATTTTTTGATACTACATAGATTTCCCATCTTGACAATATGTTGAAGAAGTCGGGAATATGCGCGAAGCGCATGAACCGTCGACTAACAGCGCTGGTCTTGACAGCGCTCTTCGCTATCGCACCCTTAGCAGGTTGCTTTGGGGAAGAAGAAGCGAAGGCGGTTGTACCTTCTGAATCTTTTCAAATTGATTTCGTAAATCCGGAAGATGCGGTTCTGCGTAGTGGTGAGTTCCATCAATTCACTTTGGAGGGTGAAGGTAATGCAATTGCCACTGAGCCTGATGTTTTGTTATTCGTTAACGGAACTTATGTCAAGGCTCACCAAGTTGTGGCAGAAGATGCTACCATCTATGGGGAGATTCTAACCACCCCATATACAACTGATGTTAACATCACATTCATGAGTGCTGATGGACAATCTGAAATCATCAAGGTAGCGACTACCAATGGTACACCGATTGTAAATGGTGAAGATTGGTTTGAAAAAATGGATTTCATTACCAGTATTTGCACTGACTCTACAGAGTGTGGAGGATATGTCAATCGATGGATGGGGTCACCCAATCCTGCATTTGAAAGAGCAGCATCCTTCTTCCAGGGGCATTTTGAAGGACTTGGATACGAAACTCACATTCTTCGTGTCACTGATCATGGAAATCCTACCGAACCAGAAAGCCTGAATGTTATTGCTTGGAAGCAGGGAAGAAATGACAACTGCGTTCAAGGAATGGGCGCTCACATGGATATTGCACCACCCGGTGGACCACCTGGCGGAGGAACCTATGAAGGGGCATACGACAATACTGCGGGTACAGTCTCAATGATGCTATTTGCTAGAGCTTTTGCTGACCTTACATTCGAATGTGATACCTTCCTAGCACTATGGTCGAGTGAAGAAGAAGGGCTTCGTGGTTCCAATGCTTTTGCAAATAACCAATGCGATTATTGCCTTCCACACGATAAGGAATTAGAATTCTACATCAATATGGATATGATGGGAATGTCTTGGCCGGCTCACAAATCGAATGGTGACCCATTCCCTTACCACGCATGGTCTGGCCCTGATGCAGACCCTGAAGTGCAAGATGTTGAGATTACCACAGTGCTTGAGGATGTCCACTTTGAAATCCTGAAAGCTCCTCGAGATTTGAGAATTGATGGCTCATATGGAGCAGGTTGTGACCAACACTGGGACGAGCATAGCGACTTGGTTTTCGACGTTCACGAAGACACGTTTGGTCGCTCTGACCATGTCACATTCCGCAACCTTGGCGCACAGACTATCTTCCACCTAGGTGCGTATGATGCAGATTATTCCGCTTACCATTCACCATCTGACACACTCGACAACATGGTCGAAGAAGTTGGTGGTCAACAAGAATTGGAACAAAGCATGGAATTCGTAATGTGGGCATCGATGCTAGAATTCATAATTGCAGACCAGACCCCTGAAATTAGAAACTTAAACGCTTAGGTGAGAAAGTGGTTGACCCTCTAGGAGAATTGATTGTCGCAGTAGGAGATGCTGTTGCGAAGGATAGCGAATTCCTGAATGAAAAAAACGAGACTAAGTCGAAATTCATTCGGGCAATGTACTACCTTATTCCAATGTCAATATTGATTGCCGTCTATATTTGGAAGGTTTACTGATTAGTTCCAAAATGCATCATCTTCCCAAGGAAGACCGAATGCGATTCCAAGAAGTTCGAGAATTACATAATTGAATATTAGGTAGCCAACGATTGCAATAGTGAATGCCAATAATGAGATGTTGATTACTTTTTGACGCTCTCTCTTCACATCATCAAGAGTACACACACCTTGATTTCTGAAATAGGAGACTAAACCAGTTGCAACTAGGATTGCCGCAAGTCCATACATGGTGGGTCTAAACCACCAGTATCCTTCCTTACCCCAATACAGATTATCAGATAAGGCAGCGGCTGTAGAAACCGATGCCAAACCGAACATGACCATCACAACAGACGGTAGGCAACACATGGATGCAACAATGGCTGAAGAGGAGATCCATTTCCATAGCCCCTTATCCATATTACCAACCTACCGCTTATCATTAATCAAAGAGTGCTTTCTGTGTTACAAGTTATTCCTGAGCGTTTTACAACCTATTGAGAAATCGGGATTCTGCCTCATCGCTTCTGCAGTGGACTCAAGCAATCCATCTTCAGCGGTCTTTGGGTCTCCTCCTGCTTTACGCCAAGAAACCGAAACCATCAAGTCATCGTGAGTGAAAGATTCGACCTCAAAATCATCCAAATAAATGTCTCTTGGATTGAGGTGCATTCCCATTCTTTCGGCCTTTTGAACCGCTTCTTTTGCAGTCCAAGTTTCAATTGCCCTTTTTGAATTTTCAATTAGAAAATTCAACTCATCTCCTTTGGCCATCATGTCGAATGCATTGGCTTGAATTTCTCTGTCTTTTTGCTCTGCATCTATACCAATCCAATATCCCGGCTCTATGAGTGCACATACTGCCCACTTCTCACCATGGCCAATACTAATTCCAGGAAGCGGATCATTACTCCACACTCCATTAAGCCATGACAAATATGGCGCTCTTTGCTCTGTGCGAAGTACTTCGATTGAATCTAGTGGCAAGTCCCAATGCGCTAGACACTTCTCTAGAAGCAATCTTCCAGAGTTGTGGTCGGTAAGTCGTTTGCTGGTAGCTCTTGGAATATCTTCAGCAAAGATACTTTGGCAATCTTGAATGCGCATTCTTGCAAGTAGCATCCTTGGACCCTTGAGGGGACCCATTACCTCCATCATCTCACCTCTGCAAACTGAATTTTTGCTCAGCAGGAACTTCGCCCATCGCTTTGAGTCTCAATCCCTTGAGAGACAAAACTGGTGCGTCATCATCTCCAACGACCACTACATCGTGGACTGTAATTCCTGCATCCTCGCTCGCTACCTTAACCGTGCGTACACGCAGTCGCTCTTGCGCATCAGGTACACGCAGCATAGTGGACCATTCGATTCCAATTGGGAGACTTGAGAATCCATCACTTTCCATCGCAGCTAATCCTGCATTCTGGAATCCTGCTTCAATCAACATAGGTAGTGCATCCAGTAGAACCTCTTCGCCTTCGCTCTCTAGGGCGAATTGATCTGTTGCAGGAAGTTGATGTCGCATCAAAGCGATTCCATCAACTCCATCCTCTATTCCTCTAAGCACGCCACCATGTGATTGGAATCTGGGGCCATGGAAGTATCTGAGGTAGATGAAACTAGAATGGTGTTGTAATTCACCATCTGGGGGTGTGCCGATTGCAGGTAACGCATCAACTTCCTTCTGCAAGAATGGAGACATATCATCACAAGATGCTACCAATCTTACTTTGGCCTCATGGTGTAGCCTCGGTTCTCCGAATACCTCTCCCTTTGAGTTGACTAAGTCTGACACTAATCGGCATTTTACCCATCGTAAATCATCTTCACTCTTCTCTAATTCCGCTTCAATGCGAACGGTCATTGCCCCTTTCATTATCTTGACAGGTAGGCCGAATGTCACATCCTCAAATCCTGCCAAGCAATGACCAGGCAACAATAGTAGAGAGTTTTCTGCAAACATCTCTAGGGCCATCACTCCTGGATGATATGGAACTCCATCAATTGCATGGTCGCTCAAGAAAGGATGGTCCTTGATTGAAAGTGTACATTGTGAGATTAAGGATACCCCTTCATCAAGTGAAATTAATTTGTCAATTAGTGGGAACCTACGAGGGTCAGCAATAGATGCTGCCATATCTGCTGGCAATTTCAGTGGAGCCTCTCTGAATGAATCATAGCGATCCATCAAGCCAAGTGAGCCGCATCCAAGCACTCTTCTCTTTCCGCCAGCAAGAGCCTCGCCTACGAAAATCTCAACTCCATCTTCAACCGACAAAGTCTCGATTCCTGCCGATTCGAACACCGCCTCAATCGAACCACGTGTAGCCATTCCAACATCACGCCATCCGGTCCATCCAATCGCTACTGCTCGACATTCAGAATTAGCGGTAAGGCGTGCCATCTCAGCATCAAGGATTGAGTTGGCAGCAGCATAATCTGTTTGACCTCCATTACCAAATCTACCTGCTACACTGGTGAATGCACAAGCAAATCGCAGAGAATCACCTGCTACTGCCATCAATGCTTTCCAACCATCTACCTTGACTCTGACAATCAAATCGAAAGTGCTCCAACTCTTATCTGCAACCAGTTTGGATTCCTCTAAGCCTGCTCCATGAACGATACCCGTCACGCTTCTTCCAGCGGCTGCTGCACTAATCGCTTCAGCATCTGTTACGTTTGCAGAATGATATTCTGCATTGTTTCCAGTAGATTCGATTTCACTAATCGTGCGGTATATGTCCATGCTTCTGGTCAGTTTTGTCCACTCATTATTCCATTCAACCATGGTTATTTTTCCACTTTCAGATTCTGCGATTAGGGATTCTCTGAGTTCCGTCTTGCGAGCAGTGAGTTGATCTTCACTCCAATCAAGCCATGAGGAAGTCTCCTCGACAAGACTGCTTCGGCCTAATAACAAGAATGTGGCTCCTGCGTCCTTGCTTGCATTGGCAACACCAATAATTGAAGCCGCAGTTACTCCAGAGCCACCACCGCTAATCAACCAAACATCGTCTGATTCCAAAGGTTGTACTTCATCTATCAAATCTTCAGCGAAACAAACCAAAGTCCATCTTCTACCATCTCTATCGATTCCTATCTCAACTTCTCCGCCAGCGGTAAACATGTCATTCTCAATAATTTCAGCTGCTGCATCAGCATCGATAATCAATTCAGGATGCAAATCCAAGGCACGGAAACGAAGGTTTTCTCGTTCAAATGCATATGACTTGGTCACTCCACTTGCACCGCATGCTAGAGAATTGAATCTCTCACCGCGGTTGCCATGCCGGCCATCTAATGCTGTAACACTGCCAACAATTCCGGATGAAATCACGGTCAACTGGGAATCTAATCCCTTGAGTAAGCCAAACCAAGATTGTGCTGCTAGAGCGACTTGGTTAGATGCGCCTTCTGACTCCCAAGAACTTCCAGTAAGAGAGAGAGGGGCCAAATGTATGACTCCGCCAACTCCAGTGATTCGTGAACACACCTCTGCGATTTGCTCCTCGCTATCAGGGTCTGCTCGGTAAGTGTGACCTGACAATTCTTCTTGTTCAGTAACGGACTTTGCACCGAATTCAAATCCAATCTTTGCTATTGATAGCCCCTTTTCACTGAGACGTTTAGCCAATGCATCAGCAACTCCCCAACTATCCTGAGTTAATACAATGGTTCCACCGATTGGCAAGCCTTCTGCTACGGCAGGACACGGTTCAACTTCGACTTGCCACCGACGAGTCTGCGAAGTTGTAGGTACTGAGACCGGTTCGGACACTGGAGTAGGCTGCGGTTTGGCTGCTAGTTCTACTGGTGCGATTGGTGGTGGAACAGGTTCAGGTGCCCCTCCACCTTTCATTTTGACAATATAAGTCACGAAATGATTGAGCGTTGGATGTTCTGATAAAACGAAATC
>CAZEXE010000006.1:0-41106 GCA_964516645.1 uncultured Candidatus Poseidoniales archaeon | reverse complement strand
CCTCCTTGCATCTTGTGGATGTATGCAATCATATGATTGAGAGTTGGATAATCTGCTAACACAAAGTCTTCATCAACAGGTAGGACGAATTTAGCACGGATATCAGCCATGATTTCGGCCTGTTTTACTGTATCAATTCCGAGTTCTCCTTCCAAATCTTGATCCAATTCAACAAAGTCTGCAGGATAACCTGTGTGATTGACTACAACATCGATTACGATTTGTGTAGTCTCACCTGATGGCGCTGCAACCGGTTCAGGTGGTGCTGCTACAGGTTCTGGCTCAGGTTCAGGCGGTGCTGCTACAGGTTCTGGAACCTGTTCGACTACAACTGGTGCTGATTTTATCTCATTAGCACTAGGTACTGCGTATTCTTCGCCTTGAATGCCACCATGTAAGTTGTTCTCGCCCTCGACATAGGCGACCAATTTGTTTTGAAGAACTCGTAATTCGAGATTTGGTGTTCCTGCTAGTGATTGATTCCAAGACAGAAGTTTCTGTTTGTCGATCCTCTGTCCAATGAATTCGAATTTCTTAACCAAAGAAAGCCCAATTTGGCTACCAAAGCCAGCTGCGAATCTCATTCCGTATTTCAGATTCGAATAATCTCCGCCTTTAGATAGGTTGAGACCTCCAAGTTCCGGATCTACTTCCTTATGGTTTGCAATAGGTGGAATCCTACCTGTCATCAATCCATAGAACATCGAAGCGTCTTCGATTCCTACGCCCATAGGGTGGCCAGTGAATCCTTTGGTGTTGGCAATCACTAGAGAGTCAGTGCTTGCTCCAAAGGTTTCCCGTAGCGCTTTGACTTCTGCTTGGGCCGAACCTCCTCTTGCTGGAGTATATGTTTCATGCGAAAAGAACACTGTATCTGGAGCCATCTTGTGCCGATCTAATCCCCATCTACCTTCCATTTCAGTAACGAATTGATTGACTGTTTGAGCCACGTGCTCAACATCTAATCGTGTACCGTGGAATGCTGAATTGGAAATTCTTGTACCGAGTAATTCCGCCATCGGCTGAACTCCTCTAGCATCCGATTCGGATTTTCGCTCGACTACAAATGCAGCGGCACCCATTCCCAAAATCAAACCATTTCTTCTGCGGTCGAATGGTAAAGCGGTTTCTTCGACCACATTGCTAGTGGCTGCTGCTCCACTCGCTGCGAATCCAGCCCCAATCCATTCCCACAAATCATCGCCAGTAACATCATCTGCAGAGATGATTACTACTCGGTCGCATCTATCATTAGCAAGCCAATCCTCAGCAACTCCAAATGCTGCTGTGGCCGAAGCACATGCAAGATTGATTGTGGTATTCGGCCCACGAATTCCTACATGTTGAGCGAATTGTGAATGTCCCATGTTTAGAATCTGGAAGAGATATCTCCTGTCGAATCGCTCCTCTCCGTCATCACCATTTGTTTTTGCATGCCTTGCAGCCATTTGATGTCCTGCGAAACATGATGCGAAAACAATTCCAGTTCTGTCCCGATATATGGATGGCATTTGCCAAGACCTAATCAATCGCAAACCACCCTTGCCAACTTGCTCAACAGGAGTCAATGGGATTCCTGCGTCTTTGAGTGCGATTAACCCGGCTGCACAAGCGAGTTGAGTTGTTATGTCCCATGCTGCTGCTATCTTTGCATCGATTCCAAATTCTTCTTCTGGATCGAAAGCGGACATTATTCCTGCTAGTTGAGGGATGTCGCCAAATTCTGTTGCAGCATCCATTCCTACACTGCCATCTCGGCCTTTGATTAGCCTGACAATGTTCTTGTCAAGCAAGCGTTGCTTGTAATCTTCGCTAACCTCGCTAATACAAGTCTCGCCTCTGACAAGTTTCTCGAAGTTACCCTCATCGAAAACCCTCTCTCCACCTGGTAGTCCAAGTGAAATTCCTGTAATAACGAATGGATCATCATCACGGTCGTCAAGTTTTGTCGCTCTTGTTTTGCTTCCAGTAGTTGCCGTTGCGGTAATCCAACGAGAGATGTCTCCTGGAGTTTTTGCAACTGTGATATCCCAATCTGGGTCAGTACTGCAACGAGCATGAACTGCAGTAACTACAACTTGGATTTGTTCATCACTCATTCCTAGAACCGCACGCATGTCGACATTACCTTGACAGAATTTTGCAGGGTAACCAGTTTGAGCTGCAATCAATTCTCCTACCAATGCATTTTTTGCAGCATCCGGGTCAACATATGACTCGGTAGATTTTGTTACTGTTTGAGTAATTACTTCTCCACCCTTGGAGGGGAGTGGTCTACTTCTCTCTTTGAGTGGCGTTGCTGGCTGGCTAGGATTTCCTACTGCTTCAACAGGTCCGGCGCGGAATGCATCAGTCAAATGGGGGCTGTCTCGTCCTGGCCATTGTGGCGGACGTCCGGCTAAGGCCAGTGTTCCCAATGCAGAGAGGAATGTTGCGATTCCGCCTGCTTTTGGATGATTGGTCATCACTGGTAATGCAGGCTTCCCCTCAAGAATTTGTGATGCAAATACGGTCAATGCTCGCTTAGGACCGACTTCAAGGAATAACCTGGCACCTGCATCATACATCGAATTTATTTGAGTTGTCCACTCTACGCTCGAAGCCATTTGTGGTGCCAACTTGGATAAAACCGCAACCTTAGAATCACCGCCATCATCCATTGGATACCAACCTCCATCGACATTACAGGTGATGGGAATATTTGGCCAACTAATTTCGAGATTCTCTAAGAATTTGCGCAATGGTGCATTGGCTGGTGCTACAATTCTTGAATGGAATGCGTGACTTGTTGCTAGAGTAACTGTTTGGAATCCTTCGGCTTCAAATCTTGAAATCGCTTCCTTTACCGGATCTGTTTCTCCAGCAATAACTGTCATTTTAGGAGAATTCTTATTCGCCGCAATGACATATCCGTCCACCGCTTCAATAATCTCGGCAATCCTATCATATGGTGCAGTTACACTTGCCATCAAACCTTTATCTTCAATCTCAACACTACCCATCTCAGTACCACGGGCTGCTGCTGCCCTTAGAGCACCGTCCATATCCAAGATTCCCGCACTCATCAATGCAGCATATTCGCCTAGACTATGTCCAGCCACCATGTCAGGCATGTGGCCATGTGCGTTTAGTGCAGCCTCTATTGCAAGGTCCGCAGTAAGCATTGCAGGTTGAGTGTATTCGGTTTGCTTGAGTTTGTGCTCGGCCTCTTTCTTTTCTTCAGCACTGAGATTTTCTCTCAACACGAATGATGAAAGTGTCTCGCCATCCAATACATCAACCATTGTGATATCGGCTTTCTCCCAAACTTTGCCTACTCCTGAATATCGAGTGTTCAGGTCTTTTGTCATCCCGACATATTGGCTACCTTGGCCGGGATACATATGAGCAACTTTTGCTTCGCTTGGAAGGGCTGGGTCGTTGCTAATCAGAATACCTTGACTCATCAAGAAGCCCCATTTCTCTGGGTCATCCATTGCTTTGAGTGCCAATTCCTTCCGCTTGTTGAATTCAGCCCAACTGGTAGCAGTTATCGCCATTCTAATCGAATCGCTTGTCTCGAAGGACCATCGTTCTGGTAATGAAAATGAAAGGCGCACGCCCGTCGGGTCATCATCGAAATTGGGGCCTGAAAATGTGATTGCACTCAATTTAGATTTGACTGCATCAACTGAATCTCCTGAAAGTAGAAGCAATCCGCCTTCGACGGCTTTGAGTTCTTCATGAGTCATCGTAGCCTTAGATGGAGAACTTACAGAAATCCCAGCATAAGCCTCCCATCTACCATCCCAATGGGAAACAAGTTCTGCGTGATATTCAACATCATATTCTTCAACTGCTACGTGGAAATTTGTTCCACCAAATCCAAAGGCGGAAACTCCGGCTCTACGGGGGTTCGAATCCGGTTTCGCCCAATCAAGTGCTTTGGTTGGAACAAAGAATGGGATTTGAGTCCATTCAACTGTAGGATTTGGTGTCTCGAAGCCAGCACTTGGCGGAATTGTTGCATGGTAAACCGCATTACACGCCTTCATAATTCCAGCAATGCCCGCAGCGGCCTTTAGATGGCCGATTTGGCTCTTGACTGAACCAACTGCAATGTGATCGCCTCCGTCAAGGCCATCCCATAACAAGGAAAGAGTAGACAATTCTGTTGCATCTCCAACTTTTGTTGAAGTGCCATGAGCCTCAACCAATTCAACGGTTGATGGTTCATATCCTGCTTGTGAATATGCTCTGCTTACGGCTTGAACTTGGCCTCTTTGGCTAGGAGCAGTGATTCCTTTTCCTCTACCATCTGAAGAGCCTCCTACGCCACGAATAACCGCTTTGATGTCATCACTATCATCGATAGCATCTGATAATCTCTTGAGCAGAAGAACTCCTGCCCCTTCGCCCATCACGAATCCATTAGCTCTAGCATCAAATGGTGTTGAATGCGTAGGGGACAAAGCTCCTATCGCACTGAATTTTGCATAGGTTGGTGCTTCCATGCATCTATCGGTAGCACCTGCAAGCATAGCATCGACTTGCCTAGTTTGAAGCAGGCGGCAAGCATCGAGTAAGGCGGCCATAGAAGATGCACAAGCTGCATCTGTGGAATAGTTCGGGCCTTGCAAATCTAGCAAGTTAGCAACTCTTCCGCTAACAACGTTAGCCAATTCTCCTGGCATCGTATCTTCATCAATACGTGGAGTTCCTTCACACATTTTTTCGACCATGGCATCAGCCTGAGCAGGAGTTACACCATTGTCGATGGCGATTTTTCTCATCTCTGCACTGAAAACTCTGATGTTGGATTCTGAACGGTTCTCTCCACCTAATGCGTTGGCGAAAATAACACCAGTACGTGCTCTATCGAGGGTTTTTCCACCTTCACCATAACCTGCATCCTCGATTGCATCAGCGGAAACTGTAACCGCCCACAATTGACATGGATCAATTTGAGGAAGCGTTCCGGGAGGCTGCCTCCACCTTCGCCAATCGAATTCATAGCCTTCAACAAAACCTCCAATTTTTGAATAGGTTTTGCCTTCACTGATGTTTCCTGGCGACCCGTTTTCCCAGTAAATTTCAGGATCCCATCTATCTTTGGAAACCTCCTTTATCGAGACATGAGCATCGATAATGTTCTGCCAGAATTCTTCGATAGAAATTGCATCAGGCATGAGGGCGGCCATTCCAATTACTGCGATTGGCTCGAAAGGGGCTTGATTCAAGCCATCGACTTGTTTTCCATCAGCAGTAGTAATCGACATTTGTTCACTCATCCATTATACTTGAGGGGACCATTGTGATGGAATAACCTGCATCGACATGGATGCATTGTCCAGTTACGCCTGCAGATAGTGGACTAGCAAGCCATGTGGTACAGCCAGCAACATCAGACTGGGTTACATTTCTGCGTAACGGAGAGTTTGCAGCCACATGATCTAGAATGTTATCGAATCCGGGAATTCCACTTGCAGCAATCGTCCTGATTGGACCGCTAGATATCGAATTTACTCGATGGCCTTCAGGTCCGAGATGGCAAGCCAACTCCCTTGTCCAGCACTCAAGTGCTGCTTTGGCCATACTCATGATTCCATACGAAGGGACATGACGCGTTGAAGCAGCGTAGGTAAGTGTGATGGTCGAGGACCCCGGATTGAGATAAGGCAGTGCAAACTTCAAGCATCTTTGTAATGAGTTTGCAGAAATTGTGAAAGCGGTATTGATACTTGCATCATCAACGAACAAAATCGGTCTATCGAAACACTCTCTTGGAGCAAAACCGATAGCATGGATTAGAATGTCTGCTTTGAGTCCTGGGTTTTCTTTGCTGAATGAATCGAAAAATTCCTTGGTATCTGCATCAGATGCAACATCGAGAGGATAAAAACCTGCAATTGCTGGAAGTTTGTCTTTCAATTGGAAAACGCGTGACATAAATCGCTTCTGATAACCCAAATACAGAGTGACCCCTGCTTCGGCCAAACTCTGACAAATCGCCCAAGCGATTGAGTCTTCACTAGCAACTCCAAAAACGAATGCAACTTTACCTTGTAAACCAAGCATGAATGACACCTACCCTTAGGGTAGGTGTTTCCCTTGACATTACGTCTATGACTGTTGTCATGGTAAAATAGACTTCAAAGCACATTATGCAAGTAAAATTCCGAACCCGAAAATGCTTCATAAATCTTCGAAATCAAAATCATCATCCATATCATCGAAGTCGCTAAAGTCGAGATCTTCTTCTATCTCTTCTTCAAATTCTTCAGAGATTTCTTCCTCCGAGATCCCGGCTTTCTTCATGGCCTTTTTCGCCTTTCGCTCAGCCTTGGCAGCCTTACGGGCTTCCTTTGCGGCAATCTTTTGCTTACCAGCTTTCTTGGTCAATCTTGAGATGATTACTAGAAGTAAAATCACTCCAACCAAACCACCGGCTGCAATTCCGATAAATTGCAAATCGTCATTTGAAACAGTTTCTAAACCGAAAGCACCACCGCTAGATTCGCTCCCTAAAACTTGAGCATCAACTATAACATCGATGTGTGGGGCTGAATCATCTGTCAGGGAATATGCTCTCAGCTTTATCTCGAAATCAAAACTCTCATCTGGGAGTTCAACGATTCCAAATGCCATGAATCCTGAATTTGAAGTTGAGCCTGAAGTAACTACTTCTCTGTAACGATCAATTCCTACGTAGAGTGGAGAGACACTGTAAAAAGAGTACGCTATACCTAAATCATTAAGTTCCTGAATGTTCATTATTTCTACAACAATGTCGTCATCTACATTGCCATCATTTAGCAAAGTCAATTGTACCTGTAAAAATCCGTCATCATCATCGATGTTTTCTTCGAGGATCATTGTACTCTTGTCTTGGACTTCGAATGACATTCTCGAATATGGCATTGATTTTACTTGTCCACTGGCCTCTGAACTAGAACCAAATTGACCGATTGGTATCTGTATTGGGTCTTGACCAACACTCTCAATCGTTGCAGTAATGTTGTAATCTTCAGTTATCACTTCTGATCTTGGCGATGCAGAGAATGTAGCGATAAAACTCGCATCCTCTCCGGCTGCTAAGTCAAATGAAGATTCAGATAGAATTAATGAGAAACTGTTTCCTTCAACATCACCATCGACGTTAATTTTCTGATTTAATGACCCGGTATTAGATACCACACATGTTACATCAACGGGTGCATTTTGTTCTGGGTGAACGTTTATTTCGATAGTTTGCTGGTCACATTCTATGTCTACACCAATCGGAGAGCCCTGTGCTTGAGCACCCATTGGAGCAAATAAGCAAAGCACTAGAAGTGAGCCCAAAAGTACTCGCTTTAACGTTTGCATCGACCCTCCCGAAGGGAGGGTTAGTCAAGAACTCTTTGGGAAGATGGCCTAATATGCACCGTATATGCGGTTTGGTAGGTCACTGTGACAATGAAACAAGACCTCCTCGTCTAATCCAGCTGCCAAAAGTTGCCTAGTTCGCTTAGGCACAGTCTTAGGACCAAGAACTGCGCCTGGCCTTTTTGGGTCATCCATGTAGTCGGTTTCAAGCATGAATCCATGAGATGCTGATTCAAAGGTTGCCATCAATTCTTCAATCGAACCGCTACCTGCTAAAACGCTAGGTGTCAGGCCATGAGTGTATGATTCATCCACCCTAGGAGGAGCATAATGACGAACCAATTTTTCTCTGGCAAGACCGGCTTTATCTGCCATTTGAGCCAGTTCACCATAGGTCTCATCAGATTCTCCTTCGACATGTAATTGCAAAGGTATGCCCTCTTTGGCTGCTAGTTGCATTGTCTCCAAAAGAAGTGTGTTTGAACGCTGCCAAATTTCATCTGAAACTGGCCAGTGAGGTCTTCCAACCTCTCCGATTCCATGTGCCAATCCTTCGTGCACATAATGCAGAGCGGTTTCTATACTGTCCCAATAATTCTCTTCAGCTCTATCGCCAAGTGATTCGAATTGATGTGCAAAGGCCGCAGGATGAGGCCCTAATATCACTCTAACTCCTAATCCTAATTCTCGTACTTGCTCAGCCATAGCAATTGTATCTGCATATGCTTCGGCATGACCCTTTCGTGTAACAGGTGGTGCTGCAAAATCAGGACAGTGGACGAGAACTAAATCGGTCCCACCAACTCGCAAAAAATCTCCAGCAGCATCCAAAAATCTACCATTGCGGTTCAGATGAAAATGATCATCTAGGATTGGACCCTTCCAATCCATAATTCTCACGCCTTGAGTGATTTCTTGTCAGCGAATTTTGCTTTCCAATGAACTGCAGACATTGCAACCATGTTTGGATGACGTGCATTGAGTGCAATGCACCTACCACTAGGCCAAATCAATAACTCCAAATCGTGTCTTGAATCTTCAAGACGAAGACATCCTAATCGTTCATCCATAGAAGAAGTACCGCTTCCCAAATTCATTCTAATATTTTGAATTGGTATCGGTTCACCAAAATCAAATGATGCAACGATTGGTCCTAATTCTGTTACCATACCTGAATCATCTCTGCCCATTCTAAGTAACATCTCTTTGGCAGCGGCTCTCGCTGCTTCAATCCTATGAGTTCCATGGACAACAATTCGCCCTTCCCCGTCGATAATCAGAGTAGCCCGTGGAGTATCAAGCATTTTGATAATGACATCACCATTAACCACGCCACCAAGTCTCTCCACGGCTTCTTCTAGGTCGACAGGAGGAGTTGGAGTAAACCTAGCGAGCAAGTTTTCTACACGAACTTCGATGTTGTTGTCCCCGCTCATACTCACTCCTCCTCTCCATCCGATGGGCGGCCATCTGAAGAACTCTCTGCATCCGGTAGTGATTCCAAAGCGGTTAGCATTGAACTTCTCCAAGCCTGTTGGATGGGAACTAGCAAAATTGCTTCGTCCCCATATTCTTCACGCAAATTCGCCAATCCTCCTCGCAACCTAGATGCGAATCTCACATCTTTAGCACGATTCAATTCTTCTTCTGAATTTTCTCTATTTAATGTCCACCAAGCCGCTGCCAAAGCGCTTGCTGCTTGCAGGCCATCGGGTTCACGTGAAGGTTGTTCTACAACATGGCGGCGCATCTTTTTGATACACTTTCTCCATCTTCTCGAAGTAAAAACGATTCTTGCTAATTTGAGAGGACGGGTCATCGCTTTAGCTTCTTTACCTAAAAATTCAGCCCAGTCTTCATCATCCATATCCGGCTCTACAAAGTACACTGGCCTGTTGTGATGAACTGCTGCTTTGTGCAATCTTCTCGGCTCTGGGTCAGGAAATTTGCCAACTTGTAAACCTTCAATTCCATAGACCAACATTTCAAGGTACAAACCATCAAGACCGCCATTTAGAATTGCACTATCAAGATTGATTCCAGAATCTTTGACTTCAGATTTCTCTTCCTCTGCCCATACCTCAATCTCTTCACTAGAACCCATTATTCCAAGTCCGTGCCAATTTAATCGAGGCCTCATTCCATTAGGTAGAACGACCGTTGGCAGAATCCCATGAAGCACAATTGTGCCACCATCGGGGTCCTTCCAATGGATATCTTCCCAGTCAAGATTCATAGTGAATCACTGATTATTGTTAACCCAATCACGTAGACTGTCAATATCCCAACCTTGGTCGAAATAACCCTGAATTGTCGCTTGGTCCCATTGTGGGAATTCAGCCATTGCTGCTGCCATTGCCGGATCTACATCTGCCGCTGGAACAGCAGCAATTGGTTCTGCTGAAGGAACATCAGCATAGGATTTCTCTTCTTCATACTCGTATTCATACTCGTATGTTCCATCTCCAGAATCTCTTCTAGCCAACACAACAACTACTACCAATAGAATCAGAATTAGTGTTCCCAAACCAAGTACAATCAACATTCCAGAACCAGATAGGAATCCCTCCTCGTTTGTAGATTCTGCTACGTTAAACGACTTGCCATTATCAGAACCATTCCAAAGAACCTCATTCGATTCTGCATCAACCACAAGGAAGTACATTCCACTTGTTGGTGTCCCGAATACCTCAAGGTCGGTTACGAATACGTTCGACAATGTTCCTTGAGCAATATCCTCAGTAGTCCATGTCAATTCAGTTGTTGGGAATCCTCCGTCCTTAACAGACTGGATTTCAAGGGTGATGTTTCCATCCTTGGTTCCGGTATTCTGGATTGAAATTTCAAGTTCTGGAATCTCTCCAACTTGCGGATTCTTTGGTGTCATTCTCACATCAATTACACTGAACTTTGCTTCCTCGTGTACCAATCTATACTGAGAATTATGGATAGGATTGGAAGACCAAATTGAACTGATTCCACCAGCGCTGTTTGGCCCGCCACCTTCAATTGCCCAACCTGCAGAATCTCTTCCTTCAATCCACATTACTACATCTACTGTAGTGATTTGTGCTTGAGTCGGGTCCTGTGGGTCAGGCCAGAGGTCTACACACTCTGCACTGACTAGATAGTCGCCACCTTGGATCTTCAAATCCAAAGGATGAATTTGCGCATCGACTCCGAATCTCTGTCCATATACTGGCCAAGTTAAATTCGAATCTGCGTCAGAATAGAATGACCACTTCAAGTTGACCTCACCTGCGAGAAGAGCAGCATTTTCTTCGACGATTGCTTGAACATCTACACAATGCATTGTTGAAGAAGGCAAAGTGTTGCCAAGAACTTCACCGTTGATTCCTGAACTTGCTAACCATGAGTCATCATCGATTTCTGGCTTACTTGCATCAACCTTAATCTTGAATGATGCACAACCAAATGCACTGTTTCCATCGCAGATATTTGCAGTAGAATCGGTAGCACCATCAGGTAAGTTCACTAGTCTAAATGTGTAGGTAAACTCATTATTTATCGGAGGTGCAGTGATATTGATATTGAAAGCACCGCCATCAATTGTGTGTAGAGTTGGCCCATCGCTCTTTGAACCATCTGCTCCACCTGCAGGATATGCGAAGTATCCTTTGGAACCATCCATCATTGCTTCTTGACGAGTTACTTCAAGTGTAAAATCACCTTCAGGTAATACGTATACTCCAAAGTTAATTCCATCGATGTAAGCATATTGGCCTTCCATTGAAATCGTGTCGCCAGGGAATACGAATGCAACTTCTACATCTTGTGAATATGGGAAGGACAAATCAGTGAATGCTGGGGTAATTCCATTTCTGAAGTCCAATTGAATACCATCGCTGTATACCCAGCGCTGCTTGTGTCGTCCACCGGTTTCACTCATCAGTGAAGGGTCTCTATCCATGTCCTTAATTCTCAATTGAGGAATCATGGTTCCACCACCAATTCCAATAATATCCCAATTCATTCTAATTGGTAAATCGAGATAGAACTCATCTTCGAATGGATCGATTAATCGCCCTCCATCCATTCGTAGGACCTGCGGCCCTTCGCTATCGTTTCCAGCCTCGATAATTTCGATGTCTGTAGATTCTGTCCAAGCGGTTTCATTACGTGGAGAATAGTAAACTACCATATCCTCTGGACCGAGATCGATTTGGAAATAGTTGATATCTCTCCATCCATTCTCATCAGTTGCTTCGACAATCAGGTGGTATTGGTTACCAGCATACATTGTCATGTTCCAAGGCCCCTGATAGAATGGAGCACCCTCGCTTGGGTTATGCAAGCGGTTGTTATCAGAATCTTCGATGAAGAAATTTCTGATGTTTGGAGTCTTGGCATCCATCGAAACATAAGTTACCAAATCATCCTCAAAGCCTGCTACTCCGCCGTTGATAGAGTTTCCACCAAGGTCGGTTCCTTCAATGTAAATACTAACCTTACCAGGAGGATCCTGCCCTTTATTTGCATCATCACTAAATGTTCCAGTATAATTTGCAGTTGGCGCATTACCATCGCTATTCAGAGTTAGAATTGCATACTCGTCTGGGTCTGCTACTCCGTCCGAATCGGTATCATGGTCATATTCAACCCAATAGTACATGTCGAGTGTACTTGGAGGTGTAGGAATGTCCTGTGCTAGAACTCTGACCTTCTGCTGTGAACTTGGCAAAACCCATGTATCATCAACCAAACTTCTCCAGTTTGTCCAAATTGTTGGGTCGTAATTTGAAGCTTTTAACACAGAGATGTTAATCAAAGTAGGCGAATAAGTATCGATGGACAAGTTGAATGGAATTGCACACTCTGAATCAGAAACGATTGGAGGTGGAGGGCATAGTGTATCTCCGCCTTCATATCCATCAATCATGAAACGATAAGTTGCTTGGCCTGCAGCGGTAACTCCCAGATTGACTGCCCAATTGAAGTCGCCACCGATTACACCAGTGCTGTTTGAGACTTCAACCCATTCAGACACAATTGAACCGTTGATAGATTGTACATCCCAACGTTGTAGAGACAAATTGTAGGATGTTGGGTCTGGAGCAACATCCAGTCCTTCAAGGCGAATACTTCCAACCAAGTTGATATTTTGATTGGAACTTGCTGATGCGAGATTTTGCACTTCTCCAGCTTCATTTCGTAATTCGAATGCTGAAATCATTGCATCGTTTTCGATTGCGTTTCCATTTGCTGGAGCCAATACAACCGCACCAGGTAGTCCATTTACGCCATTGCCAGCGATTAGGCTAGCATACAATCGCAATTCAGCGGTGTCTTCCCAAGCAGTGTTGATTCTAAATCTCCATGTAATATGCATTTCATCGCCAACTTCGGTGTATGAGGATGATTCCATTGTTACGAGGTTTTCGGGGTCATATGTTTCTGTAAACAGAGACAATAGAGAGAACGCCAGTTCAACAACACCACTGGAAGATTCCATTCGTAGCCTTGCTTCTGCAAATGAAGTTCCAGTAGACTGATCTACACTATGAATTGAAACTGCTTCAATGATGTCGCCATTAGGATAGAGTCCCTCCGGATTTCCAGTTAGACTTAGAGATGAATCATATCCTGTTGATGTGGTAATTGAAAGATCAGAGAATTTAACTGCTCCACCAGAACCTGCGGATAGTGACATAGGAACATCGACCTGTGCACCGGTACCAAGTGCAATACCTTGATTCAATTCTCTATCAAAATTACTTGAACCACCAAGTGTAGTTTCCCAATCATACATTACGTTCAATCCACCTACTGTGACCTCGGTTCCACTTGCTGCATTTTGATTTGAAACCTTGAAGTGGAAAGTCGCCCATTCATTTCCATATGCATCAATATGTGACGCTTGAAGAAGTGGATTGGTCATCAATGATGTAATTGCATCCTTGAATGGGAACATTGGGAAAATTGTCTCATAAGCCAATAGGGATTGGTTTGGCATGGTTCCCAAAGATACTTCTTGACCGCTTGCAGTCAATGATAAATCAAAGTCTGCCGCAGTGTTGTTGAACAGAATTACATCTGCAAATCTAATGTCTGCGCCAATCGGTAACATGAAACTACCACCGGTTGCTTCACCATTGACATTCAAAGTCAAAGTAGCCTCATCCATTGCATAATTGATGCCACTGGAAGCACCAGCCCAGAGTTTTGTCTGGTGTCCGAAAGCACCGAAAGCAGGTTCATTCATTGCCCATTCGACATCACCATCATTTGCAATATCCAATGAAACACCTGTTGCGCTATGACCGAATTCTAAGTCAAACCATAGTTCTGATAATCCACATGGATTGGAGTACGAAACAACTGATGAGAAACCAAAGATTGGATCTGAAGGAACCCACTTCTGACCAACCGTCAAATTATGAATAGAATTATCTCTTAGATTTAACTCGATTTTTGGAATCTCAGTACAATCATGCACTATTGCTGGTGTAACGCCAACAATAGGTTGAGTAAATTTGGTGCTATACAAAGTTGGATTGTATGATTCATCAGTAATAGTTGGAGTATAAAATAATGGCTGGTCACCACCGGGTGTTTGCCATACTCCGTTCATTATCATCGGACTAAGAATCACATTCGTATCGTTCATTCCTGTTCCAATACGCGTTCCAATAGTCAAACCATGTAGTACCGCTGTTGAAAGCCGATATTGCCCGGTATCGAAATCAAATCGTAAATCGATAACCGGATACTCTGCTGCATCAATTCCCCATAGTTCAACAATTGGGCCTTCAAGGCCTGTCATTAGGTTACCATCTCTGTCAATAGCGATTTCAGTAGTTCCTGATTTGAGTACCGAAACGGTAAGTGAATTTGTAGGGGTTGTCTCTTGTTCTATTGTCAAAACACCATAACCATCAGGGAAGCCAGGGTCTGGAGATTGCTTAGGAGTAAATCCTTTGATTGACATCCATCCAGACTGAGGTAGTGGGTCACCAATACGGAAGTCATCTATGAACCATCCCGGCATAGTGGTGTTTTGAGGAGTGCCTGCACCATTGTTATGACTCATTACAAATTTAATCTGCACATACTTGTGAATGTGTTGATTCAGATTCACAGCAAGTTCAGCCCAACCATCTGGATTGGAGGCAGGATGGGTTGATTCTCCCCCAATTGCATAATCTGTACCGGTTAGACTACCACAACTCTGAATTTTACCATTTCCAGCACCTATAGGGTATAATCCGTTTGCATAGCTTACACCCGTTGAGTTGGTCATATCGAATGGAACGTAACTCCATCCAACATCAGGTGGTGGGAAAGATGGAGTGGAGGAGTTTCTAACCATCAAGTATCCACAATCATAGTAAGTATTTGTTGGATTAGTACCAGGGTTGGTTTGAGTCCAGTGCATTCCATGCCAACTAGAGAAACGTGCAATATATGATCCAGGATCGACTTCCATTTCAGGAGTAATTAGACTATATGAGAAACCGGAACCTTGGTCATCATTTGTATAATCATTGTCCCAATCATACATGTTGGTGCCCCAACAATCGTTTCCAGTGTTACAATTATCGTTTAATATCGTTCCAGCAGCAAGGGAGCCGTGCTGCCAGCCTGTTCCATCATATACCTGAGGAACAGAATGATCAAAGAAGGCTGCATCTGAACGCTCAAAGTCAGTAGAGAAGCCGCCACTAACCAAACGAACTGTGTCTTCGTGATAAGTGAAATCACCCAGTGTAGAATACTCGGTCTGTTGATTGTTGAAAACAGGATCCCAGACATATTGTGCTGTATCAGCGTTGATGGTAGTGTAAGTTTCATGGGTAGCCATATCGGTTGAAATTTTCACTGAAGCGCTTGTGACAGTGTCTCCTGATGGTAGAGTTATTGTTCCATCCTCATTATTTGTGTACTCAGGACTGTCTCTAACTTCAACAGTAATTTCGCTTCCTCCATCACTAAACGTAGTCACATTTGCTGCTCCTGCAATTGGAGAAATAAGCATTAAACATGTGAATACCAAAGCGGTAATTGCATTCTTATTGTCATTCATGGGGGCCACCCTCTTTCTTCCCCCACTCAAGTCGGGCATAAAAGACCCACGGGAAAGTGTCTGTTCGGGTACCCCCCCTAAGGGGGGGACCCGGTGATGTCTATAATTTGACAATTCTAGATTGTGAATAGCAACTTGAAGCGAGGTGCTGCAAGCCACCTGCTCTCTCTTCTGAGCGCTCCAACCATTCTTTGTTTGCAACGGTGGTTGGTTTGTTAGGACCCAATGCATCACAAATTTCTGGACCTTCACTAATCTTTAGAGTTCCAATCTTCCTTGCCATCGCCATTATCGCAACTTTGTCGAATGCCAAGAGAGGTCGTAATGGGAGCAAAGGTGTTGCTATTTCGACACCGCCTAGATTACCCAAAGTTTGGCTTGAAACCTGCCCTAGGTTTTCTCCTGTCAATACATGAGTTGCATTGATTTCTTCGCCACGAATTGTTGCTATTGAATTAAACAATCTCTTCATATGAATGAAATATTCAGTGTGATTCCATTTTTCTGTAAACAGTGCTAGTTTATCTGCTACTGGAACTACAATCAATTCTCTGGAAAGATTTTCTCTAGCAGCATCGCCTAAAGGCCCTTTGCTCTCCAATAATTGCTGAAGTAATGCAATGGTTTTCTGTTCTGCAGCAGGCCCAGTTATTGGTTCTTGAGAAGCATGCAATGGAAATACTTTCCAGCCTTGCATTAGCATGCGAGCCACTGCTACAGGAGAATCAATTCCCCCGCTAACCAGAGCGACACATACACCGGACATAGCATGGTGGTGAATCCAATACCACATCAAATCTTAGTATGGGAGGGGTAAATAGTACATGGATTGAAGGAGGAGATATACTCCGCACAACACAATGGAGCCATACAGTACCGAACCTGTTACCCTGATTGAAGAAGTGTTTCCTCAAGATACGAATTCCTACAACACTCTGTTTGGTGGACGTCTTTTGTCTTTAATGGATAAGGCGGCTGGAATCGTTTGTGCGAAATTTGCGCATCGTGAATTTGTCACAATTTCAATAGATACTTTGGAATTCAAAGCGCCAGCAAGGCAAGGGGACTTGATCGAAGTAACTGCGAAAATCGTTTACACATCTAATCGAACTGCATGCGCAAAGGTAACCGCTTGGGCAATGAACAAATCTGACTGGACAAAAACCGAAATTTGTGAAGGGTATTTCTTCATGGTTGCAATAGATTCGATGATGCGCCCAATTCCTATCCCTCAATTTAATCCTGAAACTGAAGAAGAGAAAGAGGACTGGGAAACAGCTAAAGCGATTAAAGCACACATGCTTTCCCAAAGAAATCGATAATCAATCATCGATTCTTGGAATCGATGTTACGTCTTCAGCACGTCTGGTTTCTGAACTGACCAAGTCCTTGAAACTCGACGGTATTTCTGGTGTAGAATTGATGTGTGACATCATTCTGTCAACTTCTTCATCACTTACATCTCCACCTTTGCTTTTTGCTAAGTTTTGTATGGATTCTGCAACTTGTGATTGACGATTATTCTCAGCCTGAATGCGTAAAGATTCTGAAGTTCGTGAGCGTCTTCGGAAGAATTTCTTTGAAATTTTGCTAGCACGATTAAGTGTTGGACTAACCAGTTCTGCAATTACAGAGCGCCCGCGCAATGTACCGCTTAGAGATTTTCGAACCTTCAATCGACGAGTTTTGGGTTTTGCAACTAATTTGCTCATCTTTGGATATCTGTCTCTGGGGTGCTCGATTTCTTCTGGAATAATTTCTGCCTCAAGTGGCACATCTCTGCGTGCGGATGCAACAAGAGATTGTGCTTCTTCCTCATCTGCAGGAGATTGTAAAGGATTGTCAGGTGAGGAGAATGCTTCTGGCCCTACATGGGGGATATGTGCGCCATTTGCGCCAACAAATGAGGGAAGGAATTCAGTAGGTATTGGAGACGGCTGAGGGTGTTGCATAGGTTGTGAATAACCTGGAATTACACCCTGTTGGTGTAGCATTTCGTAGGAAGGGGTTCCTGCAGGGGGTGCACGGTGAACTGCATTATACACTGGTTGGTGGGGTGGTTCCTGCCATCCATTCTGAATCACCTGGTTTCTCTGGGTGAATAAATTGGCCTTAGAACGGGCGATGAGGCTTTCTGAAACTTGAGGTTCTATCACCTCTTCATCTTCCCAAATTGGAAGATCTAAATCGTCTATCACAATCGCTGGACTTATTATTTCTGCATCGATTATCTCTTCATCATCATCCATTGAGTCGAGGAAGTGTCCAATAACTGGAGAGGGGAATAGTTCAATTGGTTCTGGAATCCCTTCCAATACATCAGTGTTCAGAGATCTTGGATAATCTGAATCGCTTACCATACTGTTGACACTTTCTTTGGCTTCTTCAAGCGTCATTCCATTCTGGATTCTTTGAATCAATGCACACAATCTCATTATTGTGAGATCTGGGCCAAAGACTGTGTGACAATCCTCTGCATTTGTATCGATAATCAATGTCGGTTTCTTGGTGATATAATGTGCTGTAGACAACACAATTCCTGCAGCACCGAGTAATGCTTGGAATTTACCGGTGATTCCTCTCCAAGCGACCCAGATAAAGATTAATCCGACTACTGCAAGCCATCCTGGCACCAAAGTAGTATCGTGATGATGAACCCTTTTTATCGCATTCAATCGAATGTCGAGGGCATGTCCATTTCGTGACTCAAATGAGATTTGGTTCTCGTTTAAGGTCGCCCTGACCTTACCGCGAACTCCACCCAGCGACAACGAGCGGAATTTTATCCCCACTCCATTGACACCGAGCCCCTCTGGCCTCGTGTCCATAAGCATCCCGAACTGCCGAAGTCGAACCCGAGGTTATGAACCCACCGTTAGGCCCCCCTATTGGGGGGCCGTTCTTTGCAGTAGTTCACGAAAGCCGGCTTAGTTTAGCACTACCCATAATTCTGGGCCTAGAATCGAGTTGAGCAATAATCACAACTGGAGGGTTTTCTTTGCGAATAAATAGTGGTGAATCCCATACAATTTCAAGCCCTGAATCAACCGATTCTACCCTACCAACGACGAATTGTAAATCGACGCTAGCATGAACCACATCTCCAACTGCGAGTTTTCTCTTTTGGAATGGTGATATTTTGAGTTCGATTGAACTCTTTTCGTGCTTTTCAAGACAAAATGGAATTGATATCCCTTTGTTCTTGTCTTCAACTGCTGGATGAATGACAAGAGACCCTCCAGTAAGGTGTTCCTCTTTGGTATTTCTAAGCGCGATTCCAACTCTGTCTCCAGCGACTGCTTGTTCAACATCGTCATCCATGACCTGCAAGCTTTTGACAGTACCAGGGCCTTCTGCAGGAAGTAGGTGGAGTTCATCGTGAACCGAAATCGTGCCTGATTGAACGTATCCTATAGCGACTAGGCCAATTCCTTTGACATTGAAGTGTTGGTCGATTGGAACGACCAACGGTTCATTCTTTGCTGATTCCAAATCACTTGAAATTTCATCCATTAATCCATATAATGCGCCTCGCAAATCGACGCCATCTGTACCGCTCTGTTGCCAAGAAGACAATCCTGCTTGACCAAGGAATGCTTTGACTTGCTCTTCGTCGATCCATTCGCCTTGTGGTGGATTGATCACATAGATTCCTTTGTTGATACCTGCAGATGCAAATCCAACCAAAACTTCTCCAAAGGTTGCATCGATACCTGTGATTTCAAGCAGTCCGACTCGAGCAGCACAAAGAGAATTGAAAAATGGGCGAATTCGTTCTGGCATTTTTGCTGGGCGAATAATCGAAAGAATCCGTGGACCATCTGCACTAGATTCTTTGTGAACATATGTGTGAACATCGCGCTGGTCTGTTGCTTTAGCGATGGTTTTGGCCAACTCATCACTGCCCATCATTGCGATATTCAACACGGCCATGGCCCTGCGAGTTAGGGCCTGTTATTGAGCATACTGCAATCAAGAGGTTTTTGTGATAAGTCTGAATTCCAACAAACGATTTTCATATTCTTCAACTGAGAGGCTACGAATCCTCTCAGTTCCAAATTTTTCGATTGTGAATGAGGCTGTAACCGTTGCATGAACCAATGCTTCTGCCAATTCTTCACGCCCTATTTCACCACTACCTTGGGACAAATATTGTGCCATTGCGCCAGCAAATGAATCTCCACAACCCGTCGGATCTGTGAGTTCTAGGGTTGGATAGGAAGGCATGGAAATTATTCCTTCAGGATGTAGGGCAAGTACTCCGTGTTCTCCCCTCTTTACTACCAAAATTCCTTCATTTTTCATTTGTAATACCGCTTTTGCGGCCCGAATCAAATTATCATCACCAGCAAGCATTCTTACCTCTGCATCATTCAAAACTAAAACGTCGACCTTTTTCATCACATCATGTAATTCATCGTTTGCGATATCTATCCACAAGTTCATGGAATCCAATATTGAAGCTCTCCTCACATTGGTTTGAGATAGAACCGAAGATTGCAGACTGGGGTGCAAATTAGCACACATCAATACCATCGGATTCGTATGGCTGCTTGGGACCTTAGGCTGGAAATTCTCGAAGACATTTAGATGAGTTTCATGTGTTACGGCTTCAGCCATATCGCCATGATAGGAACCTTTCCAGCGGAATGTTTCGCCCTCATTTATTTCTATACCACTAATTTCTAATCCTGATTGTACATACCAATCGAGATGTTCTGATTTGAAATCGTCACCGATTACACCAACTAGGCCTATACCATTTCCATTATTTCTCCGATTATGAAATGCTGCAGAAAATCCACCATACGAGGCAGAGCCTCCCAGTTCATCCTCACGAGAGCCCATTGGTGTTTCAAGCGAATCGTAGGCTAGGCTGCCAACGATTAAAACATCCATAATATCATCCCAATAAATCTTGATGTTCATCAATATATGCGATTGTAATATCCCCTGCAAGGAAATCTTTCTCATCCATTATTCTGCGATGTAAAGGAATCAGGTGTTCAACTCCGGTAATGATTGTCTCATCCAGTGCTGTTCGCATCCTACGGATTGCAGAATCTCTGTCAGGACCCCATGCCAATAACTTTGCAAGAAGGCTGTCGAAACAACCAGGCATCTCATAACCAGGATGTGCATGTGTATCACAACGAATACCAAAGCCGGATGGGAAGTGACATTCCCAAAGTCTTCCGGGTGAAGGAACAAAGTTGACGGTGTCCTCTGCATTTAGTCTGCACTGAATAGCATGGCCTCTAATTGTGATTTCATCTTGAGTAAGAGGTAGGCTTTCTCCTTGAGCAACTCTGATTCCAAGTTCTACAAGGTTGTGGCCTGTAATCAATTCTGTTACCGTGTGCTCAACTTGTACTCTTGGATTAACTTCTAGGAAATAGAAATTGCCATTCTTATCGCGTAAAAATTCGAAAGTTGCCAAACCCTTGTAGCCTACCGATTCAGCACCAGAACAAACCAAGGAACCAATTTCTGCTCGCTTCTCATCGGTTAACCATGGACCTTCTTCGATTAATTTCTGGTGGCGACGTTGAATTGAACAGAATCTCTCTCCGAAATGTATCGCTTTTTCTCCATCCGCAAGAACTTGGAATTCAACATGTTGTGCACCTTCAATGTACTTCTCTACGAAAACTCTGTCATCTCCAAATGCAGACTTAGCACGACCTTGGCAAAGTTTGAGTGCGCCTTCAAATTCATTAGCAGCATGAACTATTTGCATACCGATCCCACCGCCACCTGCAGCAGCCTTGATGATTACAGGATATCCAATTTCATCA
The DNA here is from genome assembly GCA_964516645.1 of uncultured Candidatus Poseidoniales archaeon. Classification (GTDB taxonomy): domain Archaea; phylum Thermoplasmatota; class Poseidoniia; order Poseidoniales; family Poseidoniaceae; genus MGIIa-K1. The sequence continues at coordinate 19,917 of CAZEXE010000006.1, read as the reverse complement.
GCTAATTCGCTTGCAACATCTGCTGATGAAATTGGTTCGCTACTACCTTTTGCAGTAGGTAGTCCAGCCGCTTCCATAGCCGCTCTTGCTTCAATTTTGTCGCCTAAAAGTGTGATTACACGAGATGCAGGACCAATGAAAGTAATCCCTTCCTCTTCGAGTCTCTTCACGAAATGTGCGTTCTCTGCAAGGAATCCATAACCGGGATGGACTGCATCACAATTCAAATCCTTAGCAGCTTGTACTACCGCTTCGATATCCAAGTATGAATCTAGGGGATTTACTCGCATTATTGGATAAGCGACATCTGCCATCCTTACCGGTAGAGATAACCGGTCTTCTCTACCGTGAATAATTGCCGCTTCAATTCCCATATCTCTTAGAGTTCTTAGAATTCTTAATGCGATTTCCCCGCGATTCGCAATCAGCACACGCTTGAATGCCATATTGGTGCCCACACGCAACCATTCTATGATGAAAGCGGTTGTAAAAGTTTCAAAATCACTAATTTATTTCCCCGAATTACGGAAATAAAGTGCGTGAATACGGAAAACATTGAGTGAAGTTGGCGTTCTTCTTATAGGATACCCAAACAATTTGGGTACATGGCCGACGACGGAAACACAGGTGCAGCCACAGTCGAGCGATTGGCAGGCAGAGACCTAAATCGAGATGGTAAAGTCATCAATTTGGTTATTTGTGGAAATTCAAGATTCTACAATTACGAATGGATTGAAGATCAATTAGAACAGTGGACACAAAGGTATGATTATCCTGATTTAATCATTATTGGTGGTGCGAGCGGAGTAGACCATCTTGTAGAAAGATGGGCTAATAACCAAGCGATTCCGATGGCGATATTCACTGAAGCATGGAATGAACCACGTAGGGGGTTACAAGATTCTGGCAGACCAGAAGCTGCACCTACATTGGGTGACAAAATGCTAGAACATGCAACACATTTGGCAGCATTCCCTGGACCCAAATCCAAATGGACGACTATAATGATAAATCGCGCAAGAGAAATGGGAATCCCCGCAGTTGAAATTCCTACTCCACCTGAAGGTGAAGCGGATTAGTACACGTCTCTCAAGTAACGCTTTTGTTCCTTCATCATTGTCTTCTCGATGAAGTAAGTTGCATCCCCTTCTGACATTCCACCATGCTCCATTGCGATTTCTATTAATGTGCGATGCACATCTTTCGCCATGTATTTCTTGTCACCACAGATGTAGAAGTATGCCCCGTTCTCGAACCACTCCCACACTTCAGCACCATGCTCCTTGAGCCTGTGCTGAACGTAGATTTTCTCTTCTTGATCACGTGACCAAGCTGTGGTGAATCTGAACAAGTGACCTTCATCCATCCAATTCTCAATCGAATCCTTGTAGTAGAATTCTGTCTTCTCAGATTGGTCTCCAAAGAATAACCAATTCTTACCAGAACTACCGTCGTGAACTCTCTGTTCCATGAATGCACGGAATGGAGCGATACCAGTTCCCGGACCTACCATAATAATGTCAGTAGATTTGTCTTCAGGCAAAACGAACGACTTGGTAGGAGACATGAATACCCCCACATCTGTTTTGTTGACTTCTGCTTCATCAGCCATATATACGGTACACAAACCACCGCGTTCTCTACCATGATGCTCATATCGAACGATTGCGACGGTTAATTCAACAGATCCAGGATGAGCATCATGGCTGCTAGCAATCGAATACAATCTTGGCTTCAATTTATCAGCCAATTCCAAAAATTCTTCAGGAGTATAACTTACTTCGAAGTCATTCATTACATCGATGTAATCTCTTGACCAAATGTATTTCTCCATCGCATCTCCATTTGAAGCTAAATTCTCAACTCGACCGGCAGGGTCATCGCCAGGAATTGAAGGCAGTAAATCTCCTTCTAATTCTGAATCGCCACCCATCCAGCCAGAACCCTGGCCTGCAACAGATTCTCTGTATCTTTCAATCATCTTGACAGTGATTCGCATACCACTGGAACTAACCTTCTCTGTCAACGAACTTACAAATTTCTTATTGACTCGATGAATTTCATAATCTTTCTTCAAAGCATCCCAAAGAGTTCGCTCACCATTGCGGGTTGTGACCATGTGATCTTTGTCCCAGCCTGCAGCCTCAATCAACATATCAACTGTATTTGCAGGATTTTCCGCAATCACGCCAAGAGCGTCACCGACCTTGTAATCAAGTCCGGAATCTCCTAAATCAAAAACGATGTGTCTGGTTTCCTTTCGAGAACCATCACCATTCAAGATATAGCATTCAGTAATCTTGGACATGTATGGATTTTTTGCGCTCCAGTTAGACATAAGGGCCACCAGATATTGCCCGCCACCGGAACCGGATAGATGAATGTTAGTGCGATGATGTCTTAGACTTGAAGTACTTCCAATATCTATGGTCGAGGTGGAACTACTCGGAAGTGGCAACGCCTTCCTGCCTTCAGGCAGGCTTCATTCATTCCTCCTAATAGACAAGCACATCATCGTTGATTGTCCCCCTACTGCGCTAGCAAGCCTGAGAATAGCAGGGGTTAGTCCTGCCGATATTGATACCATTTTGATTACCCATGTGCATGGAGATCATGTTTTTGGATTCCCATTTTTCCTTCTCGAAAGGAAATATATCTCTGACCGAGAGGGTTCAAACAAATTGACCGTCGCCGGTTCAAGCGGTGTAAAGGATAGATTGATTGAATTATGTAAATTGGCGTATCCTGGTTCTCTCGAGGACTTACTTGACAAAATCATCTGGGTAGAGACCCCTAATGTTGATGGCTGGAGTATGGAAAAATTCGAAGTCAACCATGAACCTATGGTCGAGCCACATGGTTGGATGTTAACCAATGACGAGGGATGGTCAATGTTGCACTCCGGAGACTCTGGACCATGTGATGAGTTGTGGAATCGAATTGAAAAGTGCAGTTTCGCCATAATTGAAATGGGAGTTCCTGAATGGGTAGACACCGATGAGCATCACAAGCCAAGTGACATCGTGAGGTTAGCAAAAAAATGCCCAAATACCAAACTTGTCGTAACCCATACATACATCGATTCTGATTATCGTATTCTGACAAAAGAAGTCCCAGAGTTTCCGGAAAATGTAATCCATGGTGAAGATGGAATGCGTTTTGTTCTCGATAGAAACGGTTCAATATGTTAGAATAAAATGCACGAAAAATAACACGATTATTCGTAAGTATATAATCTCTTTAGATATTTTGTAAGTCCAGATCTCAAAAATAATATTGATTTCAATTAATTTTTGCCCAAGTGTATTTTTGAAAATAAAATATTGATGATTTACGATTTTTTTAGTTTCGGGTTAAAAGAATTTTTCTTCCGGCTAGCTTTGAAATTTTTTCGGGTTACAGTGCGTTCTTTTTATAACCTAAATCGCAAAAAATGGCTTTCCTTTTTATACCCCCAATTGGAATCGATTTAGTCGGCAAATACTCACCAATATACTCAGAAAAAGGAGTATCCTTATATGGTGGACTCGGACTCCCCGTAGGCATCACACTTGGTGTGACGCGGCCTAACAACAAGCATAACAAATTCAACGAGGTGTTATTTTTTGAAGAGAAATATTTTCGACGGTATTCTCAATCAAAAAACGCTATTTGTGCAAAAGGAAGTACTGCGCCACACTTACCAACCTGAGACCTTACCTCACCGCGACTATGAAAGAGACTCACTTTCATTCAACTTAGTTGAAGCCCTCAAGGGGCACATTCCTTCAAACATGATTCTGTATGGAGTGACGGGTGCAGGGAAGACCGCTGTGACTAGATATGTCTGTGATCAACTTCAGCGCAAGGGTGAGTCGATAGGAAGAATTGTCCATCCTGTGATGGTCAACTGTAGACAAATCGATACTCAATACAGAGTTCTGTCTCATCTTGGTAATGCTCTATTGGAAGATTACGAGCGCGAAGAGATTCCGTTTACAGGCTGGCCTACAGATAGAGTGTTCTCTGAATTGGTAAAGAGGATGAATGCAAGGGGAGGTGTCTATGTCTTAGTATTGGACGAGATTGACCACTTGGTAAAGAAGGCTGGAGATGACCTGCTTTACAACCTTACAAATCTGAATGCTGAATTGAAAGATGCTAGAGCTTGTGTGATTGGCATTTCAAACGATCTAAAATTCACTGATTTCCTTGACCCAAGAGTTAGAAGTAGACTCGGTCAACAAGATATTGTTTTCAATCCATACAACGCTGAACAACTCCAAGACATTTTGCGGTCTCGAGCAGGGTTGGGTATTAGCAAAGATGCGATTGGCGCAGGAGTAATCGAGTTGTGTGCAGCCCTTGCTGCACAGGAACATGGTGATGCAAGATGCGCGCTTGACCTTTTGCGGGTATCAACTGAGAAAGCAGAACAGGAAGGCCTAGATGTCGTAGAACAAAACCATGTGCGAATTGCACAGGCTCAAATCGAATCTGACCAGGTTACACCTGTAATTCGTACTCTTCCAACTCAACAAAAATTAGTTCTTGCTTCGGTTTTAATTAATGAGAAAAACGGATTGCGAAATATGCAGACTGGTGAAGTCTATTACATATACAAACAAGCCTGCACAAATATTGGACAACAATTCCTGACCCCAAGAAGGATATCTGGGATTATTTCAAACCTCGATATGCTAGGGTTGATTACTGCAAAGACAATTTCTCGAGGCAGATATGGAAGGAGTAAAGAAATCAATTCATGTATTCCAACAAACATCGACCCATGTGATGTAATGGCAAAAGCGGAACCCGCTCTTACCGAGGTATTTTCTTCCAAATACCGCCATCAAACTCAACTTTGAATTGTAAATAAGCCCCTACGGGGCTATGCCAAGACTCTTAACCGCGTCCAAGGTCGCACGGCGCATGAGCGATGACGGAGATAATGCACAGGACAGACTGGGCACGATTCTGTTTAGTCCATCTAATACACTTGCAACATGGTATTTCTGGCTTGGATTGCTTGGACTGATGCTAGCAATTCTGAACATCATGGGTATGATTCACCCTTCCTATCGAGTGTCCTGGGGTGGCTTGTTAACCTTCGAGTACACTAACGCTGCATTTGGAGATAAAGATGGAGCCGCGGCATTTGTTGCTGGCGATGCTGTATTCATGGCCCTTTGTGGTGGTTTTACATTCTTAGGAGCACGCTCACTAATCGGTGATGGTGATGCTGGTGAATGGGCCAAATCAATGGTGACCAACGATTGGTACAATGATTTGTTGAACTTTGATGGTGGCTGGTCACTCACTCTTGGTACTTGGTCTGTACTCGCAAGCATAGTATTCTACGGCTATTGGGGAATCATGCACATGGCTTGGATTGACCCAGGTGTGTATTCAATCTCAATTGCGCTAATGGCAACCGGACTTGTTTTGAGAATGCTTTCATCTATTGAAGATGAAGAGTGATCAATGTCCCTTTCTGCCAAATAACGCATCAAGGTATCCTAACAGGATTCCTTGCCATAAAACAAAAGACCAAGATAGTAACACGAAACATGCATACAATTTTGTCTTAGGCAAGTGGCTTCGCAAGAATGAAATTAGCCAAAACAATGGCAATATAGTGATTAGAAGAACTTCTCTTGATAGGGAATAGTACAATGTTTCTGCAGTGATTTCATCATATGATAGTATATTGTTAACATATTCAATTATTCCAACAGTACCCAAAGCCAATAATGGAATCATCCAAAGCACAATCCATGAAGAGCCGATGAAATCGTGCCTAACGCCTTTGTATCGACGATGGATTCTGACGTGAGCTCTTGCATCTCTCTTTCTCTTGTCTAGGAATCTGCGTAACCCAGTTTCAGGAACATGGTTTACTACTGCGTCAGGAGTGTATACGATGGTCCCCCCATCTTGAATCAACTTCAGTGAAACTTCCATGTCTTCAGCATGATACCATGAGGGATTAAATCCACCAATGGCGAGTAGCCTTTCTCTTTTGAACATTGAACAAGGGCCATTTGCCAATTTTGTTCGACGTGGCCTTGAGCGATATTTTGATTCTATTTCTATTGACCTTATTCGAGAAATGACATCATCTGAACGACCGAATATTGTTCTTCCAGTAACCGCCACTACCTCTTCTCCTTCTCTTGATTCTGAAGATTCAAGCATCCTTTGAATCCAGTCGGATTCAGGTCGAACATCAATATCTGTAATTGCAAACCATTCTCCCTTTGATGATTCTAGTGCAGCCATTCTTCCTGCAGACAACCCAAGTGGGCCTTGAGATATTGTCGTGACAAGTTCATGTTTTGACCACTCGCTAACTTTGTCCTGACTTCCATCTGTAGAACCATCATCAACAAGAATGATTTCGAGAGGGGAATAGGTTTGATTGGTCAATGACTCCATACAACCGTCTATCCAATCCAGTCCATTCCTAACACAAACTGCTACAGAGATTAGAGTCAATCTCTCACCTCAAATCTTGAAAGTAAATCTCTGCATTCTTCTTTAGCATCAAGATTGGTAACGCGCAAAACTACTCCCTTATTCGGCTGACCATATACAACATTGGTTCCCAACGGTGCTAGTAAATGAATTACAATTGGAGCCAAATCTTCTTCGCCATCCACTTCGATACAGGTTGTTTGATCATTGTGAAGTGCGGTTGCAATCGCTGTGATAAGTGACGGAGTAATCTGTCCCGCAGGATTTTTTGCATCGAGTAAAACATCGAAACTTGACAAATCCACTTTGTCATCTAATTCAATACGCTTAGTCATTCCATCTACAATTGCAATGTCAGCAACAACTCCTATGTCGAGCAAAGTAGCAACGCATACATCTCCTACTGCAATTATACTACCTGGAGCGATGCTCTCAATCGCTGCGGACATCGCAACTTCAGGAATATCTTCAGGGCCGGAGAACAATTCACCGTTGGGTTCTTTCAATTCATCATCCAATCCTGAATGAAAGAAATGTGTTTGCTCAGCCTGTGATTCACTAAGCCACAATTTACCATCACAGTCAATTAAACCCGCTCTAATTCTTGAACTGGAAATTATTCCTCCAGTTTCATCAAGTGAATGTGGGACCTCAATTATATCTAGAGGAAGCAAGCCATTATTGAGTCTAATCTCATTTATTTGTTGACAATTACCTAATGTCTCAGGAGTACAAATGATGCTATCGCAATTTTTGCGGTTGGGAGCAGGACCAAAGTTGTCTTCTAACTCGTGAGTTGTAATTCTCTCGTCTGACCACGCGATAATTGCTTCTCTTCTATCTTCGAAAGATTGCAAAATAGGAGATTTGGCTGCCGACATAGCATCATTGGTTATCCAAACTTCAACATATTCTGCTACTTCAAGAGCGGCATTTAACAGAGCCTTGTGGCCTTGATGAAATCTATCGAAGGTGCCGCCAACCAAGCAGCGCTCCAACTTCGCCATGATAACGACTGGATTTGCTGGCTATTCAATGAATCGCAAGAAAGGTGTGCCCCGACCCGTAACAGCCCCTGTCACTGTCTCCTCGGAGGCTTGACCCAGGGTCAGGGCGTCTGTGCAGCCGGTTGGTTGTCTCACTCTCACTCTCTCGTCCAGCGAGGACCCATTACCGACCACATAGTCCATCGGTTTGCATCAGAGGTCATTCCCGAAAGTCACCCTGGTCTTCGTCGATGGCACATGACCGCATCATTGGTATCACAGTTCATCGAGCAGTATGCTCTCCGTGCGATGTTGCATGTGCGGTCAAAGAGTTCTCAGCACTCATCATTGTTGAAAGCGTCGGTACAGTTCTAGATGTATATCGAGATTGTATTCGGTTTCTAAGGGAACTAATGGAACTGTTTGTTTGAACAACCAACCTGCAAATGGATGGGTGCGACCAACTGGAGGATTGCTTCCTTGTTCTGCTGCTGTTAGTCCTTCTAACACATCCAATAGTGAGTCGGTTCCAACGCCTTCTGGCATATGATGAATTAGAACTAGATCTTCAGATTTTATTTCTTGGTCACACAGAATTGCTGGCCAAGGTAATTCTAACATTGAAAGGGCAGCCCTGCCCATACTTGAAGAAAGGCACACAGAAAGCCACGATGTTGATTCACTCTTCCACAAGGAAAAATGAACATCCTCCATAATTGCCAACATCTGTTCTCTCTCAAGATTTCTATTTTCTAGAAACAACTTATGCTGAGGACATGCCTCGACTAATCTCGAAATGCTAGGTTCATTCCAATTTCTTCTCAATACTTGACTTGCCCTCAATGGTTGAGACAACCATAAATCGATTACATCTGGTTTATCTTCAATCCATTCTTTGCTAAGTAAAATTGCTGTTGCTACCGACGGTTTGGTTATTTCTTTGGACAAAATGCCCAATGGGTTACTTCGAATTCTATCAATCAATATTGAAAGTGCATCATCATCAATCGAAGCTAATTCTGCTAAGTCCTTATCATCGAAACTTTTCAAATCTGCTAATTTTGCCCATGTAGGGTCAAGTGATTCCCCAATTCTCCTCCATCTAGCAGTTTGGCCCTGCTGGGAAGTTGCAATCCATGATGCAAGGGGGTATTCTTTTTCATGTCTATCAGCCCATACATCATCACCATTTTCTAATTGGCAAGCAAGCCACATAGCTTCTAATTCATTATCTGCATTTCTAACTGATATAGAATTGCCACGGATGATTTCGCTAGGAGAATGCGGGGGGACCCACTCATTAGGCATCCTTGCATCTTGAGCAACACTGATTGGAAGATACAGTCTGCCTGCCATTTCTAAATTGTATTTTCGATTCACTCCAGTCGATGTTAATTTGAACGGTAAATCTAGGTCAATAGATTCACCCATTATCAATCGGCACCTACTGTCACTGGCAAGTCGTCCCAGAGATTCGACATATTTCCAACGCCAATCAACGACAATTGGTATCTCGCTCTCTTTCAAAGCAAATCGCAATGAAGCCTCTCCTCCTCTTTGCGATAAAGAACGAGTGTCGACTACCCCTTCGAAACTGTTTGACCATTCTCTACCAGGGAAATCATTCAATACCTTTCGAGTTAGTGAATTCGAGGAATTTGATTTCAAGTCTTGAATCAATCGAATATATCGTTCTTCAATCGATTGTGCAGATAGTCTTGGATGAACAATTTCTAACCAATTACGAAGAATTGCAAAAGGCAGAGGAGAGAGTGGAATGCCGATTAGATCGCCATCAACAATTGTAAATGCATTATTCGCTACACTATTAGCAATGATTGCACGGTCGATTCTACGTCCTAATTTCGCATGTATTCCTCCTCTCGGGCAAACAAGTGGTCCAGAATTACCTGCATGGCCTATTGCCACATCCCCATCTCGCAATACCTGTGGCAGTTCTGGCCAAAATCCAGCAGGTAGTGAAGTAAACCAACTTCCAACTCCAAGCGGCCATGGGTTTGATTCATCCAAAAGTCGCGCTCTTAGCACGCCCATTACCTTCGGTCTTTCCATCCAAGCAGTAAGTGTCATTGGACTTGGTTCACTAGGTGGGGAACTGCGGCGTAAAGATTCGATATCCCACCAAACCGGACCTTCACCTCTTTGTACTGCCCAACGCCAAGATTCAGACTCCCCCTCATTTCCATTGGAATTTACTACTACACCACTTTCCTCATCCATTGGCCTTTCAGGCAGACCTAGTAGTGGTCCTGCCGGTTGCGATGCGTAACCAAGTAGCAACATTGAGCCCTCTCTCGCCAGTACCACTCCTGCTGCTCCAGGGGGTGGTGGCCAGCGAACTAACTCGATTAATCTGGATAGACCATCTGCCTCTAATCTGGCTAGACCTTGTGAAGATAGGCGATATCTAGAACCTCTCAGATTGGTATCATCTCGTACGACGTCCCCTGATTCTCTTAATTGCTTCAATGCTGCAGAAGCATGGGGAACTCTAATAGAAAGTGCTTGAGAAACTTCAGTAACTGTTCCTCCTCCATCAGCTAGCCAATCTAGAACCCTCCGTTGGTATGTAGATCGAATGCGATTGCTACGCACCATTGTCACCAAAGTAATCCAAAAGTCACCTACATATCAAGATTCTTGCTTACTTTGGATTAAATTGTTACATTTTGTTACACATTTCCACTGGAGTATTGAAACTCTGCACTCGGTTTAACAATGAAACTGCTTTATTGTGCAAAAATCAGGGTAGTTAATGTAACTTCAAGCCATCTGTGGGGAGAACGGTTATATGGGCTGCTTCGCTCCTACTGTATAACGGCCCACCCGAGACGCAGGAAACGGCCGGATGACAAGGAGGAGATTGCATATGAAAACAGTAAGAATACGTGAAAAGATCAAGAAGTTCTTGGGTGACCGCCCACGCAACACAGCTGAAATTTTAGAACACATTAACAGCACCATGAGGCACGGCACTACTAGTCAGCAACTCGGAAATGTTCTATCCAAAGATAAGGACATTGTCAAAGTAGGATACATCAAGCGCTCCGGAATTCTCTCTGGCGGATATGACATCTGCGAGTGGGCCACACGAACATGGGTCTCTGACAACTGCCCTGGTTGGCAAGAAGGTCAGCCTCTAATCATCGATTCAGAAGGAAATGTTCAGACAAACGATTTAATCAGGCGAAACTGATAGGTGAACATGGCCTCTATTCGACGCATTACTGATGCAGACGTCTGTATGTTCTGCGGCGGTTTAGTGGTCGGTAGCATTTGTGTGTCTTGCGGAATGGTACAGTAATTACTGACCTTTGTATATGGCAAGCGCCTCTTCAAGACCTGCACCATCACAAATAACCGCCTTACAAGCTGCGGTCATTCTAACCGCATCTTCTGTAGTCTTTTGATGAATATTTCTCCCAGTTGCTGCACCACGGCAGCCAGAAATTTGCAATTGATCTACCAAGCGTCCTAAAAATTCCTCAGGGGGAAGAGATCCTCCTCCAGAACAAATAATTCCACATCGGCCCGCAGCTTCTGCAGCGATGCCTAGACTTTCTGGTTGAGTCATTCCTTCGAATGCCCGAGGATAATTTACCTTAGCGAAATCTGCTCCAATACAAGCAGCGACACCAGCTGCACCAGAGATTAGTTGTGGGTCTTTCTCATCTGTTACTGCCTGACCCCTTGGGTACATCCAAACAACTGCAATCATTCCAAGTTCATGGGCTTGGCGAATGAATGTCGCTGCTTCGGTCAACATATCATGCTCATATTCTGAACCAATGTATACAGTATATCCAATTCCTACAACATTAATTCCATTATGAAGAAGGGCCGATACATCATCTAAATCCCACAATGCCTGTGAAACTGGATCTCTTTGCGCAGTCTTCACCATATGAGATTTTGAATTTAACTTGACCAAATATGGAATATCAGGATAATCTCTTGCATATTGCGCAATCAATCCTAGTTGCCCTGCAAGAACGCCTATTGTTCCTTGCTCGTGAGCTTTTGCACCGATCTCGAAAAGGTGGGCTGGGTCATTAGATGATAGTGGGATCTTGTTGCCGCCATCATAAAAATCGTCGTTCAGATGTTCGATTTTTTGGTCACAAGCGAATAGGTTCATCCTACCTGTACCGCAAGTTGCTGCATCCATATTGTCGATGAAGGTCTCGATTAATTCGTCTGGGACATCGGCTGGGACATGATACTTGGTCGCCATCAAAAGCGGCGACCTTATTCAAGGACTTCAAAACATCGTTTGTAAATTAATGGAAAAATGAGCGATTTAGTTGAGTTGTGAATTTTACTTTGCAACAATAATGAAAACAATATATGCGAGTTTTCTATTTTGTGACCATGCAGGGGCCTTGTACAAGTTGTGGCTCCAGCCTTCACTCCTCAAAAAACTGCCCAGAGAAAACTAACTCCAAGCAATACAAGAGGAAGAAAATAGAATTTCGAGTCTGTTCATTGTGTGGAAATACTGGTCACAATTCCCGAACTTGTATTCTTTCAAATCCAAAAAAAGCCGCAATTAGGGAAACAAAAAATTCTGCTCGAAAGTATAGAAAGTGCACATTTTGCGGAATAAGAGGACACAACAAAAGAACATGCCCTGTTCTACATCCTAGTAAATCTAAATCATCGATTAGAGATTCTAGAAGGAGGTGCTCTCATTGTGAAAAGCCCGGTCACAATTCTAGAACATGTCCAATTCTTAATCCAAAAGCCACCTCATTCACAAAAAAAGGTTGGAGAACATGCTCTCACTGCAACAAGAGGGGGCACAACTCACGGACTTGTCCTGAATTATTTCCTGAAAAGGCTAGAATCTCAAAATTACGTTCCAGTGGAGATAGACTGTGCACACAGTGTTTCCAGTCAGGACACAACACACGAACATGTCCTGAGTTATTTCCTGAAGCCGCTATGCAAAGAAGAATCAAAGCGTCGAGAAACAAGGCTCTACGTCGCTGTAGCATATGCAATAGTACAGAGCACAATGCTCGAACTTGCCGAAATTGACTTCATTTACCTTCAAAGGATGGAACTCTCTTCTCAACATATGCAGCAATACCTTCCTTGGCATCACTGCTACCGAATAGAGCAGCCTGAAGTTCACGCTCAAGAGCCAAATGATACTCGAATGGAATCTCTGGCCCTGTTTGGCAAGAACGCTTGATGTTTCCAACGGCCTTGGTCGCCTTGTTTGGAAGTGTGAATTGGCTAGCCCAGTCTAACACGTCGCGACGGAATTCATCTGCGTCGCCTTCCCACAAGTGGTTGATCAAGTTACATTCCTTTGCATCTTCAAAAGACATTAGTTCGCCAGTTACCATCATCTCTAATGCCTTCGCCTTTCCAATTAGACGAGTTAGGCGAGCGGTTCCACCAGTTCCGGCTAGAACACCTAAATTGATTTCTGGAAGACCGACCTTTCCTGCATTCTTACGAGCGATTCTGATATCTGCAGCCATTGCAATTTCTAGACCGCCACCAACTGCATGTCCATTCATTGCACAAATTACCAACTTGGTAGTTTGCTCAAATCTAGAAAGAGTCTCGTTTGCGTGAAGACAAAAGTTGTACTTGAATCCAGGAGTTACGCTGTTTAGCATTTGAATTGATGCTCCTGCAGAGAAGAACTTGGACCCGTTTCCAGTGAGGACAATAACTGTAACATCATCATCAAAACGGGCTTTGATAATTGCAGTATCAATATCTCGCATCATCTCATGAGTGTAGGTGTTTGGACCCATTGCATCTCCCTCTAGGGGAGCTCCTGCAGAGTCTGAAGCAAGTTCGATTACTGCGATACCATTGTCTGTAGTCCCGTAGTTAACTAGACGGTTAGGCATTGGTTCAAGTTTGAGTCCGTATAAGTCGCTCATATTCCCTGCCAACAGGGCTTGCTTAATGAGTCAATCGCTGGTCTCACTGAACGAAGTTCTTCCACCCGAACGTCTAATCTCATCCCATCTTTGAGAAACTTCTCTTGCCGATTCTGACTCTTGCCAAATATCTCTTTTTTTGGCTTTACGGAATGGTAATCGTCGTACCCCTCGGCCCATCGCCTTAGGGTCTTTTCTCAACATGAACGGGCTAACCATGTAATACAATATCGTCTTGTACCATCTTGGGCGGAATAATTTTCCAATCCAGACCAATCCGTCTTCTCTCTTCGCTTGGTCGCGCATCCAGGCCTTACACATCATTTTGAAAGTCCTATCACCAACACGGTTCATCAAGAAACGATTTGCAACCGAAGTTCGAACATACGGCATTAATTGCTTCCTTACTTCTTTTTCATAATCGCATTTTCCAAGGATATCCTGAGCCGCAAGATGGCCAGACCAAACCGCCATTCTCATCCCAAAACCCCACATGAAATCTTGTAGGCCTCCCGATTCGCCAACATAATAGCGTCCATCTTGCAAGTAACTCTTATTTATCGTGAAATCTCCTTTGCCACCAACTCGCTTTATCGGTTCCATATCAATGTCTGGATAATGCTTCTGGTACCAAGCAATTGTTTCGTTTAGGAACCTATCGCTGCCTCTTTGTTTACGCCACAAACATGTGCATATCAATCCAACACCATCAATGATAATCAGATAAGAGTAGGCCCCTGGTGCTAATTTGTCATTCAATTGGAATGCGATTTGATTTGGGTGTTTAGTGTGGAAAATTTCACCGTAAGCAACTGCACTAGTACCCTTAGGTCCACAGGCAATAATTTGACAATCTTCCTCTTTTACTCTACTTTTGTAATGCAGGTTAGCACCTGCTGCAATAGCCATTCGTTTGAATCCTTGATCAATAGTATGTTCAGATGTTCCTCTTTCAACAATACGGTATGCTATCCCAGGAGTATAGGTTTTTGAAATTTCATCATCGGGATGAATGAGGTCAATTACTCCAAATTCTGTAGCCTTGAATTCATTTGGATCATAACCCCATGAACGTAATTGGTCAAAGAAATCTTCCTTAATCGACCAATTTTCTAAAGCCTGAAAATCACCATCAAATCGTTGACCTGAATCTTCGCGCACATCGTGAACATGTACTTCGACTCCAGCCTTTGCCAATGTGGTAGCTGCGGCAAGTCCTGATAGTCCGGCACCCATAATATGGATAGGACCTACCTCCGCCATGATAGCCTCATGTACGAGGATGGTTTCAAGGATGCGGCAGTAATGGGACGGTTATGCAGGGGCATATTTTCATCCAAGAGGCCTCTGAAACACTCGATGTAGACAAATTGAGAACCCATCTTGATACCGATGGCTGTGGGGCAATAGTTTCCTTCATCGGAATCACGAGGGGAGAGGATGATGGAGAAGAAGTTCTTCGCCTAGAATTCGATGCCTGGCAAGAAAAACTTTCAGAAACGCTCCATGAATTGGCCCAACAATCAATTTCTAAGTTTGACTTACACTCAGTAGTAATGTCACACAGGACTGGTTCGGTAGGTCCTAGCGAGAATATTGTTGCAATCCATGTAGCTAGCCAACACCGCAAAGAAGCCTTCGAGGGATGCTCCTGGCTAATCGATGAACTCAAACGGCAAGCCCCTCTGTGGAAAAAAGAAGTCAAGCCGAGTGGAGCGACTTGGAAAGCGGGACTGGGGTGAAAAGATGGAGAAGAGTATCCAAGGAATTGTCGATATTGGTGACAAACCAATCGTGCACAGAAGGGCTACTGCAACAGGATTATTACATCTTTCAAGTGATTCAAAACATGCCATCCTCAATGGTGATGTGAAAAAGGGTGATGTCTTGGAGGCCTCAACCATTGCAGCGATTCAAGCCGTCAAAGATACTCCACGAATCATTCCACATTGCCACCCCATTCCACTCGAGGGCTGTAAAGTAGATTGGGCGTGGGAAAATAATGCTCTGCGATGCACTGTCAAAGTGAGTGCACACTATCGAACCGGAATAGAAATGGAAGCCTTAACCGGAGTATCTGCTGGCCTCTTGTGTGCACTTGACATGGTGAAATCCTTTGAAAAAGACTCCAAGGGTCAATATCCAGAAACTAGTATTTCTGACATAGTAGTGCTTGAAAAGCACAAGGCGGATTAAGCGCTTTATTGATGGAGGGGTTGTTTATCGCACAGAACATGGCGAGAACTGCAGACTTGGCACACCACTTCTTGGAAGCAGTAGACAAAGCGGCTATAGCAAGCGCATCTTGGCGTGGACTAGGCGATAAAAATGCAGCCGATGCTGCAGCTGTTGAGGCGATGCGCCAAACCTTCGACAAAGTCCCATTCGATGGGAGAGTAGCCATTGGAGAAGGCGAGAGAGATGAAGCACCTATGTTGTTCATCGGTGAAGAATTAGGCAATCAAGTTGGTGTTGAAGGGGCCTTGCAAATCGACATCGCTGTAGACCCACTAGAATGCACTAACAACTGTGCTGACAATTCCCCTAACTCGATTGCAGTACTCGCTGCTGCTCCGAGAGGAACATTACTTCATGCTCCAGATTGCTACATGGACAAAATTGCCGCTGGCCCAGAACTCGCCGGACACATTAGCCTTGATGGCGGCATAGCATACAACCTCGAACAGGCTGCTGATGTCTTAGACAAGCATATTTCAGAAGTTAGAGTAGTCGCCTTGGATAGAGAACGCCATGCTCAATTGTTCAAAGAAGTCAGAGATACTGGCGCTCAATTACACCTAATGGGAGATGGAGATGTTTCAGCCGCAATTTGGGCGGCTCGTCCAGACGGGCCTTATGATATGCTTCTTGGAATTGGCGCAGCCCCTGAAGGAGTGATCACTGCAACTGCAATTCGAGGCATTGGTGGAGTGTTTCAGGGGCGACTCATTTTTCGTTCAGATGAAGAAGAGAAACGCGCAGAGACAATGGTAGATGATGATTTGACTAGGCTATGGGATGCTACGGACCTGTGCCGCTCAGATGATGCAATCTTTGCAGCATCTGGAGTTTGTGATGGTTATCTTCCTGGAGTAATCGTTGGCGAGGAAAATGTGCAAACATTTGCTGAATTAATCGATGTTCAAACCGGCGAAGTTACACGCCATGACCGCACACACCCATTGTGATACCATGGTTAACCAATTACGTATCGAGGTTCGATTGCCAGAAGGACATTGGTCTGGGGATGTTTCGAGAGAACGTCCTGAAGCGGTTTTGCGAATCGAAGAAACCATGCCTCTAGGGAGAGGAAGAGGTACAGCAAAGATTTCGTCCTCCAGTGAATTAGTCACTGAATTAATTTCGCACGCAGGAATTGACGATGTACGAAATTTGGGAGGGAATCGATACGAAGTCGATATTGCTCCAAAAGGTGGTGGCTACATCAGACAAATAAGAGAGGTCGGAGTAATACCTCAATCACCCTTTGAAGTTAGAGATGGTTGGGTTGATTGGACCATCGAATGCTCAGCGGAAAAGAGTCGTGAATTGGTACAATTACTAAGAGAAGGCGGAATTCCCTATCGTGTAGTTTCAACTCGGTCTACAGGGTCGAGAATGTTGACTCCAAGACAAAGAGTGATTTTTGATTCTGCTATGAATGAAGGATATTGGGAGACCCCAAGGAGAATTACTCTCAGCGCCTTGGCCGAATTACTAGGCCTGAGTAAATCTACACTCTCAGTACATCTTCACAAGATCGAGGGTGTTGTTCTGAATTCCTTTGCAGATGATGTGCGTCGCAATTCACCCTGAACATGTTCGCACGAACATGTTCGCAAATTAATGAATAGTAGGAGTCGCCCTCCTCGCTACATGGCAGAACTACCTAAGACATGGGAAGACTGGGTTGACAATTTCAGTGACTGGCAGGATAGAGTCGGATTCGATAGAGAATGGTTGGGAGATTTCACTCTTTCAATTCTATTCGATTGGGACCGTGCTGGAGATGTGATTGAATACGGAGATTATTCAGGGCGAACAAAGTGGGAAAGGGCTCTTCAAGTTCCTCACCAAAATATTCGTGACGCACTTGTCTCAATGATCACAGTTCAAGGTGACACAGAATTCGCTTCGGTCGAACAGCAGCGACACTTACTCGCTACGGCACCTACGGATTACGATCGCTATGCTGCTGCACGCATCATGGCCGAAGAACAACGACACGGATGGCAAATGGCATACCTATTGATGACTTATTTCGGCCAGCAAGGACGTCGTGAAGCACAAAAATTGCTGGAACGCAATGCCCAAGATGGAGACCGCCTTCTAGGTGCGTTCAATCGACCAATGCCTCATTGGTTGGATTTCTTTTGTTACACTATGTTCGTAGATAGAGATGGGAAGTTCCAACTTGGAATGCTTTCAACTTCAGCATTCAAGCCACTGGCTGCATCCATGGGACCAATGCTCAAGGAAGAGTCGTTTCACCTTGGAACCGGTTCTAATGGACTTCGCAGAATCATAAAGGCAGGAGTGATTCCTCTTGACATGCTACAACGTTACATGAACAAGTGGGTTGCAACCGCACATGACCTGTTCGGAACTGATTCCTCAACCTCCGCTCACTGGGCATATGTTTGGGGAGTAAAAGGACGCTGGGATGAGCGAAAGAAACTCGATGCAGACATCGGTGTCGACAAAGAAGTTCTCAACGAAGAGAGCCGTGGTCACTACCACGATGAAATCGTAAAAGAAGTCGAGAAACTCAATGGACATCTCCCTGAAGGATGTGGAGTAACACTTGTCGTTCCTCATGAAAATTTTAACCGAGAAATTGGTGATTATGGTGGCAAAAACTGCTACACAGATGGCCGGTTATTCGAGGGAACTGATGAAGAATACGCTGAATATCTGCAAAATGTCCTACCAACTGCAGAGGATGAAGAAGCTCTCAAGGATTTATTCAAACAACCATGGATTGAGGACAAGCCATTGACTCCTCGCCAACTCGCTAGCGGTATTGGCACAACTGCTTGAGGTGAGAAGTTGATCCCCGTTTCGCTCTACGGAGCCGACGAAGAGGAATTGGAACGCTTCTATTCGGTATTACCGAGTCTAGTTAGCGATGCTTACGAAGACAGACCGTATCAAGAAACACTGTTTGCAATTACTGGCGAGAATGTAATCGAGCATATTGAAATCGCAGATTCTTGGGCAAACAATATTCCATTCGCTTGGCCAGAAGATGTATTGATGGAAATCGATATGGCAATTCAGACCATCAAATATCCAGACGTTGGTTTGCTAGAACATTTACTAACCTTGGAAAATGTCAATTGTTGCAGGATTTCTGTATGGATGCATTTCGAAACAAATGTATATCCAATATACACCAAAGAAGCGTGTGAAGGTTTAGAGAAAATGGGACTCCCTACACCTTTCTTGCCAAATGATATTGCATCATATGGACTATATGTCCAGCGACTAGAAGGAATAAAACTCCACGCACCAGCCGAAGGAATGCCAGAGATTGGGCTACCTAGAGCCCGTATTCTGCAACTTGGCCTGGAGCGATTCGAATGAAACATGCATCAACTCACGCCAAATTACTGGCGGTTGCATTCATTTGGGGGTTGGGCTGGGTTGCTGGCAGAGTAGTGGCTCAAGAAATTCCTCCGTTTACCGCAGGATGGGTCAGGTACATCATCGCAGTAGTGTGCTTTTTCGTATTTTTGAAAACCACCAAACGATGGATTATTCCCTCGAGAGACCAGTGGAAAATAATCACCGCCATCGGATTCCTCTCCACATTCCTCTACCAGGCTTTCTTCATGTATGGAATGAAGTGGACCGCTGCTGGAGATGCTTCTTTGATGATTACATTCAATCCAGTTTTCACTGCAATTCTAGCAGTACCTTTCCTTGGTGAGAAGTTCGATTCCCGGCTCGCATCAGGATTATTCTTCGCAGTCTGTGGAGTAGTGGTAATTGCTTGGTATTCTCCTAATGTCGATATTCCTGCCAATGAGAGATTATTGGGCGATGCACTAATCGGCCTAGCCGCCTTATCTTGGGCCTGTACAACTATTCTGATGAAAAAAGCGATGAGCGGAGAAAATCCACTCTCGCCTCTACATCTTACCGTTTGGGCGAGTGCCGTTGGACTGCTAATCCAGACCCCTGCAGTAATTTGGGAATATTCACAGGTGGGATTCCCGATGGATGCTTCTAATGAAGCATGGGGTTGGTTAGCATTCTTAGCTATACTATCAACGGTATTGAGTTATGTTTGGTTTGCAGATGGTATCCGAGTTATTGGGGCTGGCCGGTCAGCAATGTATGTTTACCTCGTACCAATTTTCGGGATACTAAGTGGTTGGCTAATACTCGATGAAAAATTAGGATTTTCGCTAATCGCTTCATTTGTTCTAATCGTTGGTGGGGTATACCTTGCTCAATCCAAGGAATCGTCATGAACCTAAATCCCCTCGGATGGTAATATGGGAATCAATTCTGTGGCTGTTATCGGTGCCGGGACAATGGGC
>CAZEXE010000005.1:25135-57409 GCA_964516645.1 uncultured Candidatus Poseidoniales archaeon | reverse complement strand
TCAAACGCAGGCGCTAGAGCCTCGTAAACCATCGACATTCCACGTGTAGTAGGTGCTGGGGTTCCAAGTTCTGCTTGAGCCATGAATCCGGTGATTACTGGGTCTGCAAGAATATCAGAATCTTGTTTCAGGTTTTGTGCGGTAGGAATTGTGTAGGTTTGCAGAGCGAATTCCTTCTGAACTTCATCACTTGAAAGATAGAGTGCTAAGTCTGTAGCTGCTACTTTTTGCGGGCTTTGTTTTGAGACCGCCCATCCTTTGTAGGTCACTAATGGGGAGAGATGGTCACCGTTTTCGCTAACTTTTGGTAGCAACGTTTGTCCAAGGTTTTCAATTCCCTTACCATATCTAGCCCAATTCCATGGGCCGTCAATTATCATGCCCGTATCCCATGCCTCGAAAGAATTCTCCATGCTGATTTTCTGAGTTCCTTCAGGTACGATTCCATGCTCTAATTCTAGCGCCATCATCCATTCAAGGGATGCTGCTGCACCGCCTTCATCCAAAGTTGGAGTCCCGCTCTCATCGAACAATTCTCCACCATATCCACCAAAAAATGGGAACCACCAATACGCGTTCTTTACGGGAAATTCAAGACCAACTTGGTCGCCAGCAGTCATCAAATCATCAAGTGTCCAATTCTCATTTGGTTCTTCCATTCCATCGAATAATGCCTTATTGTAAATTAGAGAAAGACAATCAAAACTTGCAGGAATTGCATACAGGGAATCATCATACTTCATAGATTCCAATGAGATTGGATCAAACCTTTCCCTTTGAGCAGGAGTGAGATGTGGTCGTAAATCTTCGAACAATGGCGCACCATCAACCCTAACCTCACCAAACTTACCCAAGGAGTCCGATGAGATTCTAATCAAATCGGGCGCTTCTCCACCTTGAGCTGCTGTCATGAATAACTGGTCTGCATCTCCATAAGATACTCTTGTTGCCTTGACATCAATTCCTGTGTCTTGCATAAATGCTTCAACTGAGTCGAGGAAAACCTCTTCCTCAATGGTCTCAGCAGCGAAGGTATACCACACTTCTATGCTAACTTCAACATCATCTCCGGTGTTATCTTCCTCTGAGGATTCTCCTAAGCACCCTGGAAGGATGAGAAGTAAAACCAGCAAGAAACTGCGTAGGCGCACAAACTTGTCAATTCAAATTGCCATATGAATGCTTCATACGAATCGCATTAGGAATTTGGAGACCCAACTAATCATCATAATTGTCAAGAATGAAGCAATTGCATACTTCGCCCACGGTCTTTTTGGCTTTGGAGGAGGGAATGGATCAATTCCCATATCAAGGGACTTGGCCAGCATCTCAAGATCCTCCTCAATTGTGACCATGAAGGGGCCAAACCATGTTATGCCTTGAAACCATTTGTGTGTTGGCGCCTGACATGAGCGAGGTTCCAAGCGGCTTGAGTATGCCCAGCATTGAGCGCAGGCCACCTCGCCCTTCTGCAACTCTAATGATTACGCGCCAAGGCGATGAAGGAGTCGAAGTTCTGCTTGGAAATCGCAGTGAATCCATGCCTGCGTTTCCAGGCTACTGGGCCTTTCCTGGCGGTGGTATTTCCAGAGTTGATTCCGCTGCGAGTGAAGTGTTGGGGATTTCGGTTCAACACTGTGCAATCTTGAGAGAGGTTGCGGAGGAATTAGGCCTAGCTCCTCAAGGCGGCCGAATGATTGCCATAGAGGATGATTTTCGTGGTATGGTCGTTGAAGATAAATCGAATTGGTTTCCTCTAACACTCGACGGCGACATTCCACACGATACTACAGGAATACGCATCATCTCAATGCGTACCACTCCACCGTTCTCGCCAATGAGATTTGAGAACACATTCTTGCACATACATGCTGCTGACCACGACGATTTCTCATTGGTTGGCCAAACCGAATTCGAAGATGCAAGATGGATGAGGCCGTGTGATTGGATTGGCGCTTGGAGAAATAATGTCATCAAAATTGCACCACCGGTTGTAACTCTACTGATGGAGGTTGAACGCTGTCTTGGAATCATGGACCAAGATATGGAAAGAGTCGCATTGGATTTGGAAGCAAGAAGGCCTGGCCGTCGCTCAATTCTATTTGCACAGGGTGTAGAAGTTGTTCCTGTTAGAACCGCCACTCTTCCACCTGCTGACCACACCAATTGCTACTTGGTTGGCGACCCTGATGGTGAATTCATTGTTGTAGACCCTGCATTCCGGCACAGAGAAGGAATGGAAGCAGTTGCTGAAGCTGTAGAAAGACATAATGGCGAGTTAGTTGCCGTGTTTTACACTCACGGACATAGCGATCATCTAGCGGATGAAGGTTTGTTAAAGGAGGCTTTTGATGTCCCAATTTGGTCTGCATCTCCTAGTGCAGATAGAGTGCTTAGCGATGGAGAAGTATTGCAATTAGGTTCGCAAGAATGGACTGTATTACACACTCCAGGTCACCACCCTGAACACCTTTGCCTAATCTCAAATTCGGGATTGATTGCTGGTGACATGGTTGCAGGAATTGGAACGATTTTGATTCCCCCCGGACAAGGAGACATGATGACATATATCGAGCAATTAGAGAGATTACTCGACTTAGACCCGCACTTAATTTTCCCTTCACACGGCCCAGTGATTCCTCTACCGAGTCGAATCCTAGAGCATTATATCCGACACCGTTCTATCCGTCATGACAAAGTTCTAGGTGCGGTTGAAAATGGAAACTCAGCATTGCAAACTATTGCTAAAATCGCCTATGAAGATACTCCTGATGCTCATCCCGGATTAGCGGTTGACCAAACACTATCCCACCTACTCTCGCATGAGAAGGATGGAAATGTGAGGAGGGTTGACGGTGACTGGGTGCGGACATGAAGACTGTGATGAGCGGCCTTGACTTGCGAGCGATTGCTGGCGAGTTATCAGAAATGGTCGGTTCTCATTGCAAGAGGTGCTATCAGCCACATTACGAGCAAGTCGTCCTACGATTACGAGCAAAATCTGGTGGAAATACAGATGTCGTTTTAGTTCGTGGAAAGAGGATTTACACAAGCCAAAGAGACCGCCCCATGCCACTGTATCCCCCGCCTTTTGCAATGGTGCTAAGAAAATCTCTGACCAATTCTCGCTTGAAAGCGGTAGAGCAGATTGGTTTTGACAGAGTTTTGAGATTTGTTTTTGAGAATTCACATGGAATATTCCACCTCTATGTCGAAGTGTTCAGAGACGGAAATATCATCCTAACAGATGGTGATGACGTAATCATTCAACCACTGACACATGCAACATATGCCGATAGAACCCTGAAGAAGGGCGTGGTATACACTCCACCTCCTGCAGCACAGGACCCTTACGAATTGGATTTTGATTCGTTTAGTGAATTGATGAATTCCAGTGATAGAAACTTAGGGCGAACACTTGGAGGAGTTCTCAATTTAGGCGGTGGCATCTCTGCAGCGCTATGTGCAGAATCAGGAAATGATGCGGATGCTGAAATCAAAGATGTAGATTTAAGCAAAATTTGGGATTCATTACAGGCTCTGCTTCACGGAGAATGGAAAGGTTACCTATTCAGTGGTGAAGAAGGATATGAAGAAGCATGGCCTATGATCCTTTCAACATTACAGGACAAGGAATGCAAAGAGTATGCAACTATGTGCGAAGCTGTCGATGAATGGCTAGGCCCACACGATGCTCATGCCTTAGCGCGCAGAGAAGCCGAAGCACTGGACGTGGCTGCTCCCGGAAGGGGCCATTCAACTGATGTGGAACGCTTAGAGCGTCGCCTTGCACAACAGGAAAAAGCGCTGGAAGGTTTCGCAACCAAAGTCGAGAAGCAGCAAGCAATCGGCCATATGATTCAGGAAAATTGGACTCATGTTGAGCAATTACTTGCCCAAGTTCAAGATGCCGTGAACACATTGAATTGGGAAGGAGTAAAGAAAGCGGTCAAGGATATTGAATGGATTCAATCAGTCAATGCCGCAGAAAGAAGTTTCAACGCTTTCCTACCCGATGATGAAGGCAATCCAGGAAAACAAGTCACTCTCAACCTAGATGAGAGCGTTCATCAAAACGCTCAGAGATTTTTCGAGGCTGGACGCAAACAAAAGGACAAATCTGCAGGTGCGATTCAAGCGCTTGAAGATACAAAATTAGAACTCTCAAGAGCAAAGAAAAAGCAGGCTAAAAGAGAGGCTAGCGGCCAAATTGCCAAAGTCAAACGTGCCAAGCGACTATGGTTTGAAAACCATAGGTGGACCATGCTTCCAACCGGTCATTTGATGGTTGGAGGAAGAGATGCAAAAGGCAATGATTCAATCGTCAAAAAACACCTCTCACTCGGTGACCGCTACCTACACGCTGACATGCATGGAGCACCTTCGTGTTCTCTAAGAAATAGTCAGGGATTCGTCAAAGACCCTCAGCCTCCTGCACATATCGGAGAAGATCTCCCAGCATTCAGATTAGCCGATAAAATCGAGGCCGAATTGGATGAAGAAGTCACCGAACTTGCCGCTACTATGGCTCTATCTTGGAGCAGAGCGTGGAATGGCGGAGGAGCCCACGGTACAGTGTTCTGGGTCAAACCGGGCCAGGTTTCAAAATCGGCAGAAACAGGTGAGTTCGTTGGCAAAGGAGCATTCGTAATCAGAGGGCAGAGAACTTGGTACAAGGATATCGATTTGCGACTAGGTCTTGGCCTTGTGGCAATCAATGGAATACCTCTGCTGATGGCCTCGACAGCAGAACACATCGCAGAGGTTTGCAATCGCTACATCGTTGTAACACCGGGGCGAGAAAAGAAGGAAAGCATTGCAAATAAAATTTACAAATCCACGGGCTTAGCCGTCGATGACATACTTCCTATTCTTCCAGGAAACTGTGAGATTATCGAAGATGTCGGCCTAATCAAATTCAAGAAAGGCGATAGCGATGAGTAATGTAAAATTCGGCGCTGAATCATGGAATGAAAGGTTCACTGGCGATGGCTGGGCTTACGGCAAAGAGCCGAATGCTTGGCTTGCTCAAAGAATCAAACCGAGCAGGGGGAAGGCATTGGTTCCTGCTGACGGGGAAGGCAGAAATGCAGTTTGGATAGCCTCTCAAGGATATCAAGTAAAGGTGTTTGACCTATCTGATGTAGGAAAGGAGAAGTGTGCAATTCTTGCTGAAGAAAAGGGCGTAGAAGTTCACTACGAAGTAGATGACCTAGCGACTAGAGTGTTTCCTAGCGAGCACTATGATTTGATCGCCTGTTCATGGTTCCATGTTCCTTGGGACATATTTTGTGAACACTACCCTCGTATGCTTTCTTCACTAAAGCAAGGTGGAGAATTCATCTGCGAAGGCTATCACACCAGCCAAATGGAAATGACAAGTGGCGGGCCAAAAAGCCTTGACCTGCTATGGGATTTAGACGAAGTGATGGAAGTAATCAGTGAAAATTTCTCTATAATTCATGCAAAAGTAGAGACTGTAGATTTGGATGAATCCGACTTACATCGAGGACCTGCGCATGTAGTAAGACTACATCTGCAAAGAAAATGAATCCTACACAAAGTTGAATTATATCTGCATCAAGCCTTTAACATGCGACTGAAAGCATTATTGTTGATTTTGGTTTTCAGTCTCTCAACTCTACCCCTTCCTTCTGCTGAAGCACAAATTGGCCTTCCAGCAGTAGATTTGACTTGTACATCACTTTCATCATCGGGCAATGTCGAGATTCATGTTTATCCCGGAGCATCTCTTAATGGGTACGCAATTTGTACAGCAAGTAACCCTAATTCATATGTCGAAAAGGTTGAGATTCAAACTCAAACTAATGGCTTAGCAGTCTCACATCCTGGTTCGCTCACTTTGGGGCCAAATGAGGAAGTAGACTTCCAAGTTACCGTTAGGGGCGAAGAGGCTATGGGGGCTTCTTCTAGAACTCTCAATGTTCATGCAAGAGTAACCGAGGCAAATGGAGTTCCTCCACCTAATACTGCTGAAGATGAATACTCAATGCTGGTTGAAATAATGCAGTATTCAAGACTACGGGTTGAAGCTACTGAACCTCTCTTGACATTAAATCCAAAAGTAGATTATAGCCTTGAATTCAAAATATACAATGATGGAAATGCTGCAGATAAATTTAGAGTAGGATTGTCTCAAGAGTCTAGAGAGATTTTAGAAGAATATGGATTTCAAATCAGTATTCCCCTGACCTCTGTTGAAATTGATTATGGCGCCCCTCCAACGAAAGTACTGGTGCAAATAAGAACTCCAAATGATGTAGAGGACTGGCCAACCAATTCTGATGGAGAAAGGGAAATGGCATTTACAATTGAATTCTTTGCAGAAAGCGATTTCAGTTGCAAATACGAGGCAAGTGGTTGCAATAGGGAATCGATTATGAGTACAGTTAATGTCAATGGTGGCAGTGATTCTAACGGTTTATTATCGAGTGCTGCAGGGGGAAAACAACTACTAATTTATGGCGGAAGTGGAGTGGGAGTAATCCTCTTACTCGTCCTTTTCATTGCAATGAGAAGGCGCAATAATTGAGGTAAATCTAAGGGTTTATTAGTGACTAGACTTATTGCGGTCTATGAACAAAAAAACCGAATCAGAACGCATGCTCTATTTCGGATATGGCTCCAATTTAGATTTTGAAGATTGGACTAAATGGTGCCACCGGCGAGGAAGGAATTCCGAAGGGCTGAAAGAATTGGGGCCTGCATGGATAGATGGATATTTCCTCCTATTCGACTATTATTCTGGTTCAAGAGAATGTGGTGCTGCAAACTTGAAATGGCTCGCTCCGGGTAGGGCTGCAACCCCTGGTGCACTTTTCGAAATCGATAAAGAAACACTTGAAGCATTAGACCGAAAAGAAGGGCACCCTAATCCAAAATACTACCAAAGAGAAATCGTAACTGCATATACTGCGGATGGACAAGCACACCAAGCTTACACCTACATCCACTATGCTAGCGAAGACAATTTTTATCCCGCCTCAAATGAATATGAAGGATTTATTCGGAATGGCCTTGAAAGGCTCGATTTGACTACTGATTGGTTAGATTCAGCCCTCAATAATGTCTTGAAGGCTAAATTCGATCTTGTATTTGTTTATGGCACTCTAATGAAAGAAATGTCTCGCCACAATGAGATTGAAGAAGATTGTAAAATGGTGTGCAAAGGAACTGTTCAGGGCGAATTGTACCATTTGGGTGGCTATCCGGGACTCATACCTGGAGAGGGTGTCGTACACGGTGAAGTCTATCGAGCAAACGATATGTTTCAGGTAATCCAACGCTTAGACTGGATTGAAGGCGCAGGTGGAGATAATCCACTATTCAATCGTGTTATTCAACAAGTTGAGACCGAAGATGGCAAAGTTTGGGCATATACCTATCACTATGCAAACTCGGTGGATTCGTTTGAAAGAATCCTCTCTGGAAATTGGAGATAATTACTCATTGTTTGCAATGGTAATCAGCATCATTGTTCCAATACAAAGAACAAGATGTGATGCTAATTCGGGTATTATATTCTCAAGGAAGTCCTCTCCGAATATTTCATCCCATGCTTCAGAAAAGGTTGCATCAGGGTAAATTGAAGACATCAGTAATACCCATGCAACGATTGTTACAATATGCATTATTGGGGGTAATATAGTTGCAACAGCCTTTGAGCAATTTGCGTTCAATGCTAGTATTACCGATATTAAAGAAATGATATATGCGGGGAATACGAGGTAAACTGTGGCTTCTGACATAGTACCTATCAACTGATCACTAAATTCAGCACCTGTATAATCAAGCGGTTCAAAAAATGCGTATACAAGAGCATAGATGAATAAACTAACCATGTATAATGGATGGATATTTGCTGCGAGAACCCATCCACGGCCACCATTGTCAGAGGAGGAGGCACTAGATGAGGTTCCTTGCCCAAAGTTGCCCGTTGGTTGGGAACTTTGGCTTGCAAACTGCGCAGCAGGTTGTGCATATTGGCTTGTGTCAGGGATTACTCCAGGCTGAGAATATTGTACCGGCTGGGTATATTGTACAGGTTGTGGCTGCATGAGATTTGTTAAACTTGAATTATAGATATAGATTGTCCCTGCCCCAAAACTATCTCAGATTCAACAACAACCATCCTCTCTCATTGGTGCACTAATGAAGGAAACTTTGTCTATATCTTGAGTATTGTTGAGTTTGTCAATCATATTCCTGAATGAACTAGCACTCCCACGTACCTGCATTGTATCAACACAGGAATGGCTTTCAGTTAGACAATTGTGATGAAAAGAAAACACATCAATTTCATGCGAGTGCCGCAATTCCATCAGTTTGTTTTCAACCCCGTGCTGATAATAAATTACTATTGTACCTTCCAAAATGACATTGTCTTCCATAGTCTCAAGATCGCCTCTACGCTTAGCTTCAGCAAAATGTAAACTGGCATCACGCAGGAACATGCTACGATTTTTGTACCCGGATTCTGAGATTAATCTCGTCAATTGCATCGCGAAAGTGTTGTCTGTACTGAAAGAAAGTATCCGACTCATGGGTATGTGTTATCGTCAAAATTAATAATAGTTTTCAAATACCTATTATTCGACAAAGTATCATGGCCGAAGCACCATTCGCATACGCAGCAGTAGTACTTGTTGTCGCACTAATCGCTGGACTGATGCCCGTTTTCTCAAAGATTAAACAGAATCCAGAGCGATTGAAAATGATCACATCTGTCGCTGCTGGAATTATTATTGCCTCCGCAGTTCTAGTTATTATTCCCGAAGGGTATGCACTCGCTACCCAGGAAGATTCTCATGCTGAGGATGAAGCCTTAGCTGGTTCCATCGCACTCGTTTTACTCGAAGTTGGTGATGGAGATATTACTGAAGAAGAAGCGATTGAGGAGATTGAAGAACTTCTAGGAGGTCACGATGAACACGATGACCACGATGACCATGAAGAGGAATCCCATGATGAACATGGCCATGAAGAAGGTGAAGAGTCGCTCTCTGATTCCGTTATGGAAATAATCGAAGAATACGAAGAAGGAACTATTGATTCTGCCTCTGCACTAGATGAAATCCAAACTGCAATCTCAGGAATCGGTCACGAACATGAAGAAGACCATGGCCATGATGGTGCCCTATTAATCGGTGGGGCCCTTCTAGCAGGTTTCTTGTTGATGCTGATTCTTGAAGGCTCTGGAATAGGTCATGCCGTTCATGAAGAACATCACGACCATAGTGATGAACATGGCCATAGCCATGTGCACCATAGTGCTCCAGGATGGATGTTAGTTCTAGGATTGACACTACACTCAGCAACCGATGGTGTTGCTATTGGTGCAGCTGCTGCAACCGGTAGTGCAGCATTGACATTAACAATATTGCTTGCGATAATAATTCACAAGGCACCTGTAGCATTCAGCCTAGGTATATTCTCTATGCACGAAAGAGAAGAGCGCAATGAAACCATAAGAGATGTTGTCATCTTTGCACTCTCTACACCAGTAATGATGATTCTTGCATTCTATGCCCTAACTGGCCTTGAGGTGCACACCATAGGATTAGCAATGCTATTCTCTGCAGGTACTTTCCTCTACATCGCTACTGTAGACACATTACCAGATATACACAATCCGGAAACTGGAAAGAAAGCAATGATCTACCTATTGATAGGAGTTGCAATTCTTGTTGGCCTACTGGTTGTTGGAGACTTACTAGAAATTGGTCACGCACACTGAGTTGCTAGTTGTACTATTCAATCTCGGCTGATGCGCATTGCGACAGCATTACCGCCACCTAGGCAAAGTGATACAATACCGCTCTTTGCTCCAAGCCTACGCATTACACCAATCATGGTGATTAGACACCTTGTTCCGCTACTGCCTAAAGGATGCCCTAGAGCAACAGCGCCCCCGTGCAAATTGAATCTATCATCTGGGATTCCAACCTCTTGCGCTACTGCACATGAAGCGCTTGCAAACGCTTCATTGTGTTCGTAAACGTCAATGTCCATAACATCCATTCCAGCTCTCTCAAGCAACATCTGAATTGCAGGAACTGGAGCAAACATTACACGACTTGGCTCTAGGCCTGCGGTGCAGTAATCCTCTACAATTGCAATAATTTCCCAACCATTTGCTTTAGCGAAATCTTCGTCTGCAACCAAAACAGCAGATGCTCCGTCATTCAAAGTGGAAGCGTTGCCTGCAGTAACCATTCCATCCTCTTGGAATACCGGCCTCAATCCTGCAAGAGCCTCGGCAGTTGTACCTGCTCGAACACCCTCATCGGTGGATAATTCGGGCATATCGAACCTCTCCCACTCAAACCAGCCGTTGGCTTCAGCCTGTTCAGCATTATTTTGCGAGCGGGCTGCGAAAGCATCCATCTTTTCACGAGAGATATTGCATTCATTAGCTACAATTTCTCCTGTGCTTCCCATGTGAACATCGTTATACACATCCCACAGACCATCATGAACCATAGTTGATACCAACTCTTTCTCTTCACCATTGCGCTTCTCGAACTTAGGAGCATTGGTCATGCTCTCCATACCTCCAGCGATAATGGCCTTGTATTCTCCAGCCCTGATACTGTTTGCAGCCATCATTACTGCTTTCAGAGATGAACCACAGACTTTGTTGATTGTAGTTGCAGCAATCGAATTTGGTAAGCCTGCCCCTAGTGCGACTTGTCGAGCCGGAGCTTGTCCTGCACCTGCTTGGAGTACTTGCCCGAACAATACCTCGTCGACAATGCCGCTAGAAGGGTCGATATTACAACGACCCAGTAATTCCTTGACTGCCCTTATTCCAAGTTCTACAGCGCTCAAATTGGAGAGACTACCGCGGAATTTCCCGATCGGAGTTCTTGCAACTCCGCAGATTGCTACCCTCGCCATAAATAACCCAGTGCGGCTTGATTCTTCAACCTGCGCGCGAACGGAAGTGTTCTTGTGTAATGGTTACTCGCCCGAACATGGCCAAGTTCAAGACCGGCATCGAGACCGACCGTGCTAAAGATGAAATGAGAAACATCGAGGTTGAAATCGATTTCACTCCTAACGCTCTTGCAAGCATCCTATACCGTCAAGGAAATACACACATCCTTTGTTGTGTAACCAAAGAAGCAAGATTGCCAGGATGGTTCCCTCGTGATGCAACCAAAGGTTGGGTGCATGCTGAATATTCTCTACTACCGGGTTCAACCGATTCTCGATTCCGCAGAGAGCGTAGAGGAGCAAAAGGAAGGACTCAGGAAATTGAGAGATTGGTTGCTCGCTCGCTTAGAGGTGCAATAGATCTAGAGGCTTTGGGGCCAATTGCTCTTACAGTAGATTGTGATGTTCTAAACGCAGATGGAGGAACTCGTTGCGCTTCAATTACTGCAGCAAATATCGCTTTGAGATTAGCGGTTCGCAGGCTAATTGCAAGCGGTGATTGTCTACCTGCAGATTTGCGCCCAAGCCGCGAAGAAAGAGAGAGTGGATGGACTGCACCAGAATTGACTACTACAGAAGCAAGAAACCATGAAAACAAGGTTATTCCACACGATTTGTCTGCGATTTCAGTTGGCCTAATCGGTGAAGATGTATATCTCGACCTAGATTACATCCTTGATTCAAATGCTGATGTTGACATGAATGTTGTTGGAACCTCAGATGGTAAATTCGTTGAAGTGCAAGGAACTGGCGAAGAATCTACATTCTCTTATGAAGAATTCCAATCTTTGGTTGATATGGCAAGAAATGGTCTTGCACAACTCGCTGAAGTGCAAGCAGCCGTGCTAGATGATATCGAGTGAATAGCCGTAAGACTTGAAGTACAGATGCCTGTGGCGAGGTTATCCCGGGTCAGTAGCTTAGTTGGGAGAGCGCGGCACTGAAGATGCCGAGGTCGCTGGTTCAAGTCCGGCCTGACCCACTTTCAACACTCCTAGTTTTACGCATATATTTTCGATTAAATTATTACTTGCGATATTTTACAACGGTTGAGTCAAATGAAACTAATGCGAATTGTTTCCGGTAGCATTCTTCTATTTTCAGTGTTGATAGGGGGTTGGGTAGGTTATGATGGAATTGGTAATTATGAGCTCGAAATTCCTTCTTGTACTTCCGACGAATTACATCAACTGGGAACTGGAACAATGGATTTTTGTGACAAATCCATCATGATGAAAGAGTCTATTGACATTCCAGATGCGCTCAACATTTTCTTGGACATTGAAGTAAATGCGAATTGGGATGAGCCGAATGCTTGGATAGGCATTGTAAAATCAGATCAAGCGGAAAAATGTACAGAAATTGACGGTTACCTTATCTGTGATACCGCTGAATTAGATTTCTTCGCAGGCGGTCCTGATTCGAATGGTTCAATCGATTGGGAAATTGAAGAAGGAGAATACCACTTTGTCGCAGGGAGTTCGGTAGAAACAAGTGGTTCAACAACGGATGTTGAGTATTCATATGCTCTTCACTTTACTAGTCCTGTAATCTGGACGCTAGTTGGATTTGGAGCAATAATGATTCTAACCGGTTTACAAGATTAAAGAAATGTTTAGTTTAAGTAAACAGGCTACTTTTTTCCTTATTATTATCAAAAATCGGCATAGTATTCATGTGCTGATGCCCCATAGGGGCATATATGGGGTCAGAAAATGTCGATACTGATATTGAATCAACCCTAGAGGAAACTGGTGACACCAAGCCAATCGACAAGGTTTCGAAGGAATTAGCGGGTATCAGAAAAAGAAGGAATACCGATTCGAGAAATCGATTTCCTTCTGCGATTGAGGATTGGACTTTGTTAGCGGGACTGGGTTATGGTGCACTGTTTGCGCTTCTTCTATTCGGCATGTCTGGTGGCGTATTTGGTGAATCAACTGCTCTTGATCATTGGGCAAGTGATACATTTCTAGATAGAGGTGAGCAATGTGAGGAAGCCCTCGATACCCCATGGATTCACGCTTACCCTGACAATGATGCTGAAGCGATCAAAATTTCTGGACGTAATTTGGCCGAAGGAATCGTTGTTCTGAATTGGACGGTTTATGCTTCTGAGGGAGGAGAAACTCCCGACCCCTACCAAGGAGAAATCAACAAAAAATCAGCCAAGATCGACTATACTGATTGGAAAACTGGCGACTATGAATTGGTCATAAAAATCGACATTTATGAAGTGGGGACAAATATGTCCACTAAGACGGAAGATGATCGAGTAAACGGTACTGAAAGAATTGACAAAACTCTGGAATTCGAAATAAGTACAACTGAAAACGCTCTTTCTTTCCTCCCATTTGTAGACTCTGAAGTAAAGAGAGAGGCTCACATTATTGAAGATGGGCCTCGTTCCTGCTGGTCTGTTACCGACCTAGGAAACTGGGGATTCGTTCTGATGGGTGCTGAATTAGGCGGAGGGCGTGAAACCGCAATGCTAACTGGAGGTGCTGCAGGAATACCAGCATGGTGGATGGCTTTCATTTCACTCTCTCTTTCAGTAATTTCTCTATTCTTGGCTTATCCTGTAATGTACAAATTGTATCACCAAGATACTGACGATATGCTTTCGAGAACTCATATCAAAAAAGTTGTAGTCGATGTATTACGAAATACAGAGACGAGATTGCATATCCAGATTGACTGGGACCTGTACAAGATTGAAGTTCGAGACCTGTCAATCGACATTATGGTACCATACTCAAATACTGAAGGAACTTTCTCAGATACTGCAGATGTCAGGTCTGAAATTCTCAAAGAAGTCTTGGAAGAATTTGCTTTATTCCGAGTATTCAAACCTGTACAATTGACCGTCAGGTCAATCGGTGACAACCAGGCTATTGATTTCGAGACAGGAGTTGGCGTAGGTAGTGGAATGGTAGAAGATGGTGATGTTGAAGACCAAGACTATACTGCTTTCTTCCGAGATTTACACATGCTCTCCAAAGTTGAAGATGATGTCAGAGAATCCGTCAAAGGCTTCTTCCGTTCGAAGACCGACTTGATTTTGCAAATGGCTACAGTAACCAGTGAAGATTCGATTATATTCGTTAGAGTCGCATACAAACCAAACCAGAGATTAGCATTCTTCAGGTTCAAGGATTCAAATTCCGATATCGAGAAGAATTTGAGAAAATACATCTCTAGAGAAAACCCTGAGTTGGTTGGCATCCAAGAATTGATTGTCAAAGGACGAAACTTGGTCTCAACATTAGCCGACAGATCAGGTGCAGGAAGAGTCGAGACTTTAGCGGGTAAGGATAGCAAAGATGCAAGAGTTGCTGCTGTAGCAAAACAAGATGGCCTAGGCGGTAGAGTGTTGCAGACTAAATTATTCGGAGATATTCTATCCACTGTAGAATACACTGCTAATGAAAAACGTGAGATGATAAACAAGTGGGGATTCTGGGGCTTAATCGTATTCGTTTGGATTCCATTTATGGCGTCTGGAGTTCTAGTTGGTGCAATGCTTGGACTACTGTCTAGGATGAAGTTTATGCGTGTTCTTTGGGCTACATTCGTTGGAGGTGCAGCAGCATCACTCACTTGGGCTTATACCGCTGAGGGAATCATTACTGTGATGCACAAGTACAAGTTGGAAGCTGCTATTCCTATTGCTATTATTGCATTCGTAGGAATGGCAGTCTTGCACATGAGATCAACCAAGATTCGCAGACAAGCAGAATTGTTCGAAGATACTCTACTAGACTCATTCCATGCCGATATCCGTGAAAAATATGGGAATGAGTGAGTGTCATGGTATATTCGGGGCGGGAAGGCCATATTGCTGCTTTTGGGATTGTTACTATTTCTGATAGAGCCTTTTCGGGAGAATATCAAGACGAAGGAGGACCTGCGATTCATGAGTTTTTCATTGAGGCTATGGAGTCTGAATGGATTAAATATTCTAAGATCATACCTGATCAAAAAGATATTATTGAATCGACTCTAATCGAATTAGCAGATACATACAGATGTCATGTGATAGTAACTACGGGAGGTACTGGCCCAAATGTAAGAGACGTGACACCAGAGGCTACTGAAGCGGTATGTGACCGAATGATGCCTGGTTTTGGTGAGCAGATGAGAGCGATATCGTTGGCATTTGTTCCCACCGCAATTCTATCTAGACAAGTAGGAGGAATTAGGGGGAATACTTTGATTTTTAATTTACCTGGCCAACCTAAAGCAATACGAGAAACTATTGACGAGATTTGGAAAGCAGTTCCCTATTGTGTCGAATTGTTAGGTGGCCCATACATCAAAATGAAAGAGGATGTATGCAATGCATACCGACCAAAAAATGCTAGAAAGGAGTGAAAAAATGAGTGGAAACATTTTGATTACGGGAGCACACATGGTTCTTCCTACAGGAAC
Source organism: uncultured Candidatus Poseidoniales archaeon (assembly GCA_964516645.1). Classification (GTDB taxonomy): domain Archaea; phylum Thermoplasmatota; class Poseidoniia; order Poseidoniales; family Poseidoniaceae; genus MGIIa-K1. Next base: position 42,019 of record CAZEXE010000005.1, on the reverse strand, counting down.
TGTGATTGGTGATCTGCGAATCACTGATGGAGTGATTTCAGAAATTTCTACTAATAATCTTCCTTGCCACTCCGATGAATTATTGCAAGATGGCACTGGATTACATCTTCTTCCAGGAATCATCGACCCGCAAGTTCACTTCAGAGACCCTGGGCAACCAGAAAAAGAAGACCTGTGCTCTGGTTCTCGAGCAGCCGCTAGTGGTGGAGTAACATCATTCCTAGATATGCCGAACAATGTCCCCAGTCAAACCACATTACAATCAATGTATGACAAATTGGAAATTGCATCAAATAAGTGCATTACCAATTATGGATTCTTCATCGGAGCTACAGAATCAAATGTTGAAGAATTGAAAAAGACAGTAGGAACTCCAGACTCTCCTATTTCAATTCCAGGAGTTTGTGGAATCAAGATATTCATGGGCTCATCAACTGGAGATTTATTAGTAAATGAATCAAGTGCACTCAAGACTATTTTCGACAACACTGCAGGATTAATCGCAGTTCATGCTGAAGATGAAGACCGAATGAATGAAAGAAAGAAGGATATTGAAGGTCGAACAGATATGGCTGCTCATGCAGAGTGGAGAGATGACGAAACCGCATTGATTGCGACAAAGAGAGCGGTTAATTATGCTCAGGATAGTGGTCATCGCCTGCACATTCTCCACCTCACTTCTGGAATTGAAGCTGATTGGTTAAACGGAGTTACCTCCTTACACGGAATAGAGGGTAAGGCACACATCACAACAGAAACACTACCTCAACACCTGACACTTGATGAAAGAGATGTTGAAGTGCATGGAACAAGATTGAAGATGAACCCTCCTATTCGATATCAAAAGGACAAGGACAAATTGTGGAAGAGATTGCAAGATGGAACAATCAATTGTATCGCAACTGATCATGCCCCTCATACACTTGAAGATAAAGCAAAGGGATTCCCTAGCGCTCCAAGTGGAATGCCTGGTGTAGAAACATCACTTCCAGTTATGTTGACTCATGCTTCAAAGGGCAAGTGTACAATCGAGCAAGTTGTTCAATGGATGTCTAGCAATGTAGCAGAATGTTACCAAATGGTTGGCAAAGGTAGACTTGAAGAAGGATATGACGGAGACATTGTTCTAGTCGATATGAATAAAGAACAACTTGTTGAAGATAAGAATACATGGTCCAATGTAGGATGGAATCCATTCGTTGGACACAAATTGGTCGGATGGCCGGTTTTTACCGTAGTTGCAGGCACTCCAGTGTTTGAAAGAAATGATAACACTGGGCCAAAAGGACAATGTCTAGTGGATGCAGGACAAGCAGGAAAACCTCTGGTTATGATGCCTTGGAATTAATTTTCGATTCAAAATAGAAAATTTATCCGCTAAGTTTTTTACTAAACCTTGTGTCTTAGGGGCGAGGGAAACTAATGAGTGGACTAGAAGAAAAACTTGGGCCTGGCCATCAACAAATCGTACTTGGACTGCTAATATTCGCAGCAGGTGCTCTTTGGGGAATAATGTTAGCTAGTGGAGATGAAATCAATTTGAAGGATTTATTCATCTCTGCGGTTATCATGCTTTCAGGTGCAATGATTACCATGTTAGGTATATCATTCGGAACCGATAACGAAGACGACAGAACCAACGATTTGCAAGACGCAATCACAGAACTAACCGGCATGCTAAACTCGCTACAAGCGAAGGTCACTGGCGGTGGCGGCGAGTCAGAAGACGAATAATCATAAGTTGTACAACTTGGAATATTTAGCCTCAACATAGTTGAGGAATGGTTCGGGACTAGGTGTCATGCCTGTGGCTGACTCGATCAGTTCAGAGGGTGTCATCACCGATCCTTTTGCGTGTATCTTCTCTCCTAGCCATATTTTCATACTAGACCAGTCGCCTGATTTGATTATTTCATCAATATCGCCCAGTTCTTGAGACATGGTTTGCAATAACTGTGCTGCGTATAGATTCCCTAGGGTGTAAGTCGGGAAATATCCGAATGCGCCCATCGACCAATGAACGTCTTGAAGGCAGCCCAATGAATCGTTTGGAACATCGATTCCGAACCAATCTTTCATCATTTTATTCCAAGTTGCTGGAATATCCTCAACCTTCAATCCTTCATTGAAAATCATCTTCTCTATTTCATATCGAATCATAATATGCAGATTGTAAGTCACTTCATCTGCTTCAACTCTAATGAAATCAGGCTTGACTTCATTTGCTACCAAATCCAGAACTTCATTGCTCCATTCAGGGCAATCAGGGAATTGCTCACGGAACCATGGCATTGCAATATGCCAAAACGCAGAGGTTCTGCCAATTTGATTCTCCCAAAATCGACTTTGCGACTCGTGAACTCCTAATGAGACCGCCCCTCCTACAGGCGAGTAGCTAAAATCTCGAGGTAAACCCTGTTCATACAATCCATGTCCTGCCTCATGCATCACTGCATACAGACAGGAAAACGGGTCTTTCTCATCGAAACGTGTTGTGAATCTGGTGTCATCTGGCCAAAGTCCGGCACAAAATGGATGGGTGGAGCGATCCATTCTTCCAGCCTCAAAATCAAAGCCCATCGCTTGACTTACCTTATTGCAAAATGATTCTTGATTATCTGTAGGGAATACCATTTCTTCTGGTAATCTTGGAATAACAACATCTGAATCCATTATTTGTGAAAGCAAAGGAACTAACCTTGCTTTCAGTCCAGCGAACAAAGGGTCATAATCATCAACCGTCATTCCGATTTCATATTCGTCGAGAAGAACATCATATGGCGTATGTTCACAACCGAGATATTCGATTTTTTGTTTAGTCAAATCGATTAAATTCTGTAAATGGGAAGCAAATTGTGAGAAATCGCTCTCGTTGCGTGCTTTCTGCCATGCCATTAGTGCTTCGCTGCGAGCCATGGTATATTGTGAAACGAATTCTATTGGCAATTTTACGGCCTCATCGTATTTTCTTCTCATTTCTTTGAGATTGGCAGAGAAATAATCGTCGTGCACCTCATTTTCAAGGTTGGAAATCAAGGTACCCATCTCCTCATCGATAAGTCTGCTATGGCGTTCTCCAGCTAACCAAGCAAGAATATTACCTCTTGCTTTAGCACCTTTAGCAGGCATCATTGTCTCTTGATCCCAACTCAAATGGCCTTGAATTGCTTCAAATCTGTATAGGTCATTCACTCTGGTCGTGAATTCTTCTTTGGCGCCCATAAACCAGTGGAAAACACATTTTGACTTCAAGATTTCATGTGTTAACGGGCACAATTTCAAGTTGTAGACTTGCCTCCGCTAAACATGGCCTCTCCATTTCGTCGTAAATCCAAGGAGAGGGAACCTGCTCCTGATGAAGACGACCAAGACTTAGAAGAGGTAGTAAAAGCAGAGGAGCCGTTGAAAGAAATTGTTGTAGAAGAGTTGGAAAGCCAAGAACTCGAACAAGCGCTTTTTGAATCTGCAAAACGGGTTACTCACACATGTATGGATATTCGAAGGGGAGAAAATGTTCTCATCGTTTGCGACCCAACTACTGGAGAAATCGGTCAGGCTTTACACAAATCCGCTACTGAACGCTCTGACCGTGTTCTTCTAATCGTAATGCCAAAAGGAAGGCACCACGGTGAAGAGCCACCATCTCCTGTTGCTAATTTGATGAAACAACAGCAAATCGTAATCGCACCAACCAAGTATTCTCTGACTCATACAAGAGCGATTAGAGCAGCGCTCAAAGACGGTGCAAGAGTTGCAACAATGCCTGGAATGACTGAGGGCATGTTCGTCAGTGGAGGAATGGCTGCGGACTTCAATCAAATCAAGAAAAGCATGTCAGACCTTTCAAGCACTCTTAGAAGAAAGAGATTGATTCATGTCAAGGATTCTAATGGAACCGATGTTGAATTTGAAGTTTCATGGAAGGATTGGAATCTTGATGATAATGGAATATGCAACAGGCCTCGGATGATTACAAATTTACCTGCGGGTAAAGTGTTTGTATTGCCCAAAGAGGGGACGATGAACGGCACAATCGTCATTGACGGAACATGGGAGTCTACTCTTCTAGAAGAGCCACTAGAATTGACTGTGGAAGATGGAATTGTAATCGATATCAAGGGTGATTCTACCGCAGCACAAATTCGTCAGCAATTCGGGGAAGCCGCTTCCCGACTGAGATCGAAAGACCGTGAATTGGTTTGGACAGTTGCAGAATTTGGATTTGGAATGAATCCAAACGCACGACTTACTGGACATGTCTTGGAAGATGAAAAACAAATGGGCACATGTTATTTCGCGATTGGAGATAACACTAGCCTAGGTGGCAATGCTGCTGTTGGAATTCATATTCCTGGCGTGATTACCAAACCTTCGGTATGGCTAGATGACACACAGATGTTAGACGAAGGAGTATTCGTCGCTTAATCAGCGATTTTGAGTACCGCAAACTGGACAGAATCTCCAGTTAGGGTCAACTCCAATTCTACAACCTCTACAGTGCAATCCTGACCGAATAGTAGGTTGCATTGGCTGTACTGGTTGCCCCCAGCCTTGTTGTTGCTGTTGCTGTTGTTGTTGCTGTTGCTGCTGCTGTTGGGCCAACCAAGCCTGTTGTTGCTGTTGCTGCTGTTGGGCCAACCAAGCCTGTTGCTGTTGTTGGGCCAACCAAGCCTGTTGTTGCTGAGCCTGTTGCTGTTGAGTTTGTGGTTGAGTATTTTGTATTCCTGCCCTTACAGGTTTTACCGGCTTTGGTAAAGCCATTTTTTCAGCAACTTCGGGCTGAGCTTTCAATTCATCAAGGGTTACCTGTCCATCTCCATCGATATCTGCTTCGGCATGCAATTTCGCGGCTTCTTCCATATCTAAGCCAGTGGCTTCTGCAACCTCTTCAATCGATAATCCCCCACTATCGTCGGTATCTGCTGCTGCAAATGCTTCCTCTAGTGATGCTTCAGGTTCAGGTTCAGGCTCTGGTTCAGGCTCTGGTTCAGGTTCTGGTTCAGGCTCTGGTTCTGGTTCTTCCTCTGGGCCCATTACAGAGAATGCTCCAGCGAATGCATCGTCAGTTTTCTCAGATTCTTTACGGTCGTCAACTATTTCTTTCGGCTCTTCGATATTTGGAAGAGGGACTGGTTCAGTAGAAGGAATGGGAACTGATGTTTCTTCCCGAGGAAGAGGGACTGGTTCAGGTTTTGGAACATCTACGGGAGCGGGTACAGGTATTGCTTGAGGTTCAACTGGCGCCTCATATGCAGCCTCAACTTCTTTTGCGTCCGCACTTCCACTAGCAAGACTTGCAACAGGTGTAACATGTCCAACTACATCGAACGATGCTTGAACCTCAGAAGCCAATGATAGCAATGCATCTTTATTTGCTGCTGGGTTGGACATCAATGATTCAACACCTTTGAGGTACTTTGTTGCCTCACCTTCACCACCTGTTTGCTGAGCGATTGCGAACAATTTCAGTAAACGCATTGGATCAGCAATTTCTTGCAACAATTTTGATTCTGATTCTGAAAATTGGCCTTCGCTAATTGCTAATGATAACTGCTCTGGTAAAGTCATAACACCGAGGTGGCCCGCTACCAGAAAGTAAATTTCTCCACCCTCACAATTAAGTCTCTTACTCGCCTTTTCAAAATCGAAGTCTCCGGGTTTTAGTACAAGGTCTGACAACAAGGAAAAGAATTTTTCAAATGCCTTTTCTCTAGGCATTTCCATCATTTGATGCAATGCATCTGAGGATTCGAAAACTCCGAAGTATGCAGCAGCTTCATCCACTTCAATACCTTCTGGCATTGAGACGTCTGCTACATCATCACTCAAATTTAAACCCCCTTAATTTATCCGAATTGACTACGCTTATTGAGTATGATGCTTAACTTTCCCTCACTGCTTGGATAAATCGATAATCGCTCGAGATTGAGGTGCAGACCAACCGGTAGTTTGTAGTTGCATCAAAATCGACCTCTCAGAATCTCCATCTTTTAATGCGCCCTTTGTCCAATCAATGGCAGCTGTTCTATCAGACAGTTCATCGGTAGAGAATAAATCAGGATCTATGACAACCTTTGCTTTGCGAACCTTGCCATCACTACCAACTGCTCTGCGCTTAGCGACTTTCTTACCACGATTTGGTCCACGTGGGTCCGGACCTCCCCTAGCGGGGCCTCTTGGGTCTGGTCCTCGACTTGGGCCTGCACCCGGAGGTCCTCGACTTGGGCCGGCTCCCGGTGGACCTCGGCTTGGGCCTGCACCAGGAGGTCCTCTGCTTGGGCCACCTGGTGGTCCAGCACCTGGCGGACCTCGACTTGGCCCGCCTGAAGGTCCTGCACCTTGAGGTCCTCTGCTTGGGCCGCTTTGTGGGCCACGGGATGGTGATTTAGAACCACCACGTCCTCCTAGGATGCCCGACATGAAGTCGTCTTCATCATCGTCGTCATCATCATCATCAAACCAATCGTCGTCATCATCATCGAAATCGAATCCACCGCCTCTAAAGCGTGAGATGATGAAGAATACCAATCCCAATAATACAATGCCTCCACCACCGGCGACTGTATAGAAAATCATTGGGTCCATACCCATGATTAAATCTTCTTCAGCAGTTGGTTCAGATTCAACTTCTTTCTTACAACCGCTTGGATAAACTTCAGCACCGGCAGGGGTTCCAAGACAAGCATCAACATCATCCATCACACCATCATTATCTGAATCGGATTGGTATTCTGCACAGCCAAAGTTTTCTCTTGCTTGCTGAGTTCTATCACCTGCAGTACTAGTATTCAGACACTGGTCAGCATCTATTCCATCAGGATTATCTCCCCAGCCGTCCAAGTCTTTGTCTTCCCACTGAGTTCCTTCGGTAGGGAATTTGTCATCACCGAGCAAGTCGCTATAACCATCACCGTCTGTATCCAAGCAACCAAGTCGAGACTTCATTGTTGAATTACCCCAGACATCAGGGCATGAATCCGAGTTGTTAGCACCAATGGCTTGGGAGTCTCCATAACCGTCTCCATCCATATCATACCATTGTGTAGAATCAAGAGGGAAAGCATCTCCTTGATGAGTCTCATTAACTGGGTCATAGGAATAAGGGCCTTTGTATCCATCACCATCGATGTCTTCTGCTAAGGCGGATTCGTCCAAACAACCGTTAGCAAGTACTGGAAGTCCCTGTTCTGTTCCATGGCATTGGTCCATTAAATCGTTGACACCATCACCATCGGAATCTTTCTGAGCGAGGTTACACCCATCAGCATCGACCGTTAACTCGGGGTCTGAATTTGGACATAGGTCATATGGATCATTTACTCCATCGCTATCAGAATCTACTTCATTTTGGCTTTCTGAACAGCCGATATTGTCTACTGCTTCGCCAACAGGAGTGTTTTCACACATGTCTTCAGCGTTTGAGACTGTATCTTGGTCATCGTCTAACTGGTAATCTGAACAACCTACCTCATTGACGCTAAGACCGGCTTGAGTTCCATCACAGTCATCAAGGTCATCAGGGACTCCATCTTGGTCAGTATCCTCTTCATCACTTTCAATTGGACAACCTATTCCTGGAGTTCCATCTGGTTTTGTGCCATTGATAACTCCATAATCGTAAGGACATGCATCGGGGTCGTTTCCTTGTTGATTATCACCCCATCCATCTTCATCTGAATCCGCTATCTGAGTTGGATCTAATGGGAATGCATCGGTGGAATCTTCTCTTCCGTCACCGTCAGTATCCGTGCAACCGTAGTATGGAACTACCTCATCACCGACTGTAGATGATGTAGAATTTCCTGCTAAATCTGGACAATTATCTAGAACAAGCCCCTCTCGGTTCGAACCATTTTCAAGGGATGTCCAATTATTTGGATAACTATCATTGTCAGTATCATTAGCAGCTGCTGGATTATTTGGGAATTTGTCTGGTAGTGTAGCATCGTCTGATGAATTGTCACCAAATCCATCTCCATCAGAATCAGCCCATTGAGTGCCATCATTAGGCCACCAATCAGCACCATCCTCAACATTCCATTCTCTATGAGTTCCAAAGTCTGAAGGGTCAGATGCTCCATCACCGTCTGAGTCCAAACAACCAAGTCGGTCACGCCACGAATATCCTTCAATCCACCAACATTTGTCACCAAATTCTACATCGGATTCATTGTCTCCATACCCGTCATTGTCGTTATCTTCCCATTGCATTCGATTGTAAGGGAAAAGGTCGGGAACATTGACCTCTGTTTGGCCTAATACTGTTACATTACAACAGTCAGGTCCATGGTTATCTCCATATGAATCTCTATCGGTGTCCAATGCTTGTTTCCAGTTAGTTGGATATCTGTCTCCAAGTATTCCATCATCGACCCAACCGTCCTGGTCATCATCGTCACATCCATATTGTCCCCACCAAGACATGCCATCATCATTTACACAGTCGTCATTTTCATCTGACCAACCGTCATCATCGAAATCATCACAGCCAAATCTATCGTAGATTGAATCGCCTGTATCTGAAGTGCATGCATCTGGTTGTGGACCTGCAGGATTGTCGCCAAAGCCATCAGCATCTGTATCTTCCCACTGATTTCCGATATTTGGCATAGCATCGTGAGAATCAGGAATCAAATCTCTATCGATATCACTTACTATCCGCATGGTTAGGAAATCATTGGTTGTTGATTGTGAATATGCGAACATCAAGTTGCCATTATTCGATTCAAGTATTATCCTGTCCTCTGAATTGATTGAAGTAAAAAATGTCGAAGTTACTAAGCCAGATTGAGATAAAGTTCCAGTGGTCCAAACCAAATGATCAGCAGAGAGGTGTGAGTCAGTAGAGGTAATGTGCCACCGGTCGCCAACAACCAAAAAATCGATATTGTTATCAGAATCTGGAACGTTGATTGAATATCGAGTCCACACACCTTCAGAATCTAGAATGACAATTCCTTGATCGGAATTGTTTGAATCATAGACAAGAGTACCCCCTCTCATTACCAAGGAGTTGTTGGCATTTTGATTATTCTGCAACATCCATCGTTGGTAAGTGTTGGTCCAATTTCCACCTGTCAAATTTCTCTCATAAACTCTCAAGAATTCACCATCAAGTACGGAAATTGCCAATTTATCTGAGATGATTTCGATTTCAAATGAAGCCGATAAATTCGCTGGAGTGACATCAGAAACAGTATATGTCGAATTATTGTATTCAACTACCTGAAGATAAGATGAATTATTTGACAAACCAATTTGTGCTAAAATCAATGAATCATTAGATGTCCAGGCAGAGCCGAAATCATCACCCAATGTAGTATTCAAGATTGAGACTTCATTCCAAGAACCATTCAATGTTGCAAGGCGAACCATATGGTCGTCATCGTCCACATATACCATCTGAGTGTAGTTATTGGAATCGATATGAATTTGCATTGGATATAGTACATCTATTGAAGAGCGAACTAAGGATGTTGAATACCCATATTCGCCTTCTTCAGTATAGAAAATTGAAGAAAAAGATGGTGAGGTGTGGCCCAAACGTTGCAGGCCAGAGGAATCTAAGACAGAAGCTATTTGCTTGCCAAGACCTGTGCCTGAATCTAATTTGTAATCAAGACCTGTGTTTCCATCAGGAGTCATAGTCACCAAAATTGGATTTCCAGTCGAATTTATGGTAGCAAGAATCGTTGGCTTGCCAGAATCTGAAATTCCCATTTCTGCAGAGTCAGTATTCGCCAGATATCGATGATCCCAGCGTCCTGCTGAAGACATGCCGTCAGGTGTATTTTCTAGTAACAAAAGACTTGAATTCGATAAACTGACCATCAATGATGGGCTACCTCGGAGAGGAGTTTTTAGATCAATTCCTGTTACTTGATGGGTGAATCCAAAGTTTACATTCTCCCAATCTCTTTCAGACATTATTGTCAATACCGGGCCGAAGTTTTCACCTTTGGTCAAATCTCTAGATGAATAAAGAAGTTCACCCATGCCATCGCCATTCAAATCCATACCAGTAAGTATGTTTAATCCTACATTTTCGCTAGTTGAGCCTTGAGCGAATAGTTGAATGTCGGTACGTGGTCCATTTTGAGAACCTAGGTACAGATTGACTGTTCCTGACTTTGAAGCAGATGGTGACATTAACATGAAATCATCATATCCGTCCTCATTGATATCGCCAGCCGGCGAAATTGTGTAACCAAGCAATGCGTTGGCATAAGGCGGAGAACCAGTCGATGACCAATTAGCAACAGGTCCAGAAGCAGAACCACTCCACATGTGAACTTTACCTGTTTTGAATGGAGTTGTTTGAGCGAACAACTGGCTGATGATTACGTCATCATATCCATCACCGTGGACATCACCAACGAATGCCATTTCAAAGCCGTACAATTTGCCCGTTTCTAATGGTGCATGAGTATCGAATGCTGTGACATTTATTCCCGATTCATTACCATAGAAAAACTCGATAGAAGAATATCCTGTTGGACTATCTATGTCCCCAGTGTTTGATACAACCATATCTAGGAACCCATCGCCGTTGATATCTCCGCCTGCAGCAATTTGTCTGCCGAACATTATTCCTGATTCGGTTTGAGTTATGTTCGCATGGAAGACCATAGAACTCGAATTACCTTTGAGAATCATAATCAATCCATTCTTAGATAATGCAGGTTGAGCTGTGTTTTCTTCGACCAACTTGTCTGCTACAACTGCTAAATCATCACAGCCATCTAATTCTACATCTCCAAGAGAAGTTAGGGACCATCCAAGGTTGTCATCGTCACTTCCATTCATCTCCCACCAAACGCTATCAGATACACCTGATTCTGAACCCATTCTAATCGAAATGTGTCCAGAGTTGTTTATCGCCATTCCAGGCTCACTAGATGCCAAATCATCATATCCGTCACAGTTGAAATCGCCAATTGCAATACCTGTACCTAAATTTGAATCGCTGAATGTACCTACGAATATTCTGTCTGCTAATGCTGCAGGCCCATCTGCTGAACCATAATGAATTGAAATAGTTCCATTTCCTTCAGGATCTGTGTAAATCAAGTCATCATAACCATCAGCGTTTAGATCGCCACTCAATACCTCTCCTTCAACAGAATCATCATCGTAATTGATAACCCAATTTGGACTTGGATCAATTCTTCCTGTATCTTTGCCAGCAAGGCTACGGAGCAGAGTAATATCGCCTCCAACATTTGCATCGTTTCTTGCGTATGCGATTTGTTCGATATTGTTCGAATCCAAGTCCATTCCAATTGCATCAGCAATTGAAGATTCTCTAGCTAAGATTTGTCTGTCCTCGACAGTTTCATTGAATTTTAGAAGTCGAACTTCGCCTTCAGCAGAATTTGTATATACAATATGAATGAAATCGTTGGAATCAATACTAACCTCAATGTCGCTCCCTACTGGACCGTTATCTAAGACCGATTGATTCCAATATGCCTTGTTGAACCATAGGTGGTGGAGTGCAGAATCAACATCTTGGAAAATAATATGAGTCTTAGAATCTGAGTCAAAAGAGATAGTTAGGCCTGAAGAGAATACATCTTCAGCAATCGTTCGAAGGTGCCAAGTTCTCTCAAGGTAAACCGCATTTACCTCTGCTAAACGAGCCAATCTGAGGTCTTGTCCGTGATTGTAGATAATTTGAATTCGGTTTTGATTGTTGACGGCGATTGCACAATCATCAGAACCACCACTATCCCAAGTCTCGACTAACAATGTCTCAAAGGTACCATCCAAATGCAGAGTATGGAAGTTTACATCTGAGCCATTAACTGAACAAGCATAACCGATTCCTGTTTCGGTGACAACCATATCGATTGCACCATCAACACTCTCGCTTTGGACATCATACTTCCAATAATCTAAGATTGATTCGCCTCGTACAGTCCAATTCTTTCCATCGATGTTGATAATGTCGCCTTCTAAGTCGTGACCTGAACCGGTAGAGAAACCTACCTCCATGGCTTCAGATGCCTGTTTAGACTCTAATTCTTCAATTGGGAATTGAATCAAAGGAGAGATAATTTGTATCAAGAATATGGCGAAAATTGTAAGCGGGAGACCCTTACTTCGCCATGACATAACGAGTATCACAACCACCGCCCTACATTACTATTCCCAAAGATTGAGCACCCGGCCCCCATAGGGGGCCGATAAAACAAAACAAAGCGAACCGCTTGAATCTAAGGATATTATCGCCCTATCATGGCGGGCATGGTTCTGGTCGTAGCGAACGGCAACTGGCCGAAAAATGAATTGCTCGAAACCCTACTAGAAAATGCAGATTTTACTATCGCTTTGGATGGTGCTGCAGATAGATTCGATTCTTGGGATGTGATTGTTGGAGATTTGGATTCCATTACAAATCCCGACGGAATTGAAGGTGATGATAATCAAGAAAATTCAGATCTAGCTAAAGCCCTAATCGCGTATGATGTAGATGCGGTTGTAGGCGTGGAAGGAGGAAGATTGGATCATCGCCTCGCAGCATTCACTGCACTATTCGAATCACAATCGGATGCAATTCTATATTTCGAGGGATGGAGGGCTTGTAGAGTGAGTGAATCTGGATTAAATATCGAATTAAATCAGGGCACAATTTGTTCTCTAATAGCCTTTGGAAAAGTGGAAAATGTTAACTTGCAAGGTGTTGAATTTGAGTTGGCCGACGAGGTCTTAACCAGCGGCACTAGAGGAGTAGGAAACAAATCGATTTCCAAGGAAGTTACAATATCACACGAAGGCGGAGATCTGTTGTTCATTTGGGAGGCAAATGAGCTCTGATGTATCGTGAATATTCTTCCTTGCCATCCCACTTTCTTGCTCGCTCATCAATCCTTGATGCTTCAACAGTTGAATCATAACCTCCCCAATCTTCAATCAACTTGAGTTTCCATGCTGCACGTGCTGAATGACCGGGAAGCAAGGTGCGCCACATGCGAGGAATCCTTCCTGGAGTGATTAGATTGACTTGGTCTACAATCGCTGTAGTGCAAGTTTTACCAAGAGTGTGATACCATTCTGGAGTTTCTGCTAAAGAATTCAGTCTATCACAAAGTGCATTGAATAGTGCTTTGTCTTTACCGGGTGGTGTTTGTACCCTGAAGAGGTGGACTTTGTGATTGCGCGCATTGGTCCGCAGATGCAATGCATCGCTTTCAGTGGCTACTAGCAAATACAATTCATAGGCTCGCCAAAGTCCATTCCAAGGATTATAGCGTTCACCTACTTCACGCCTGGTCTCAAATGAGAATGTGATGAATTGCCCATCACCAAACTCGAAGGTTAGCATTGTGTGAGCAAGCCCCTTGATTTTGTGAAAATGGTCGATTACAAACCACACATCTACAATGTCGTCGATGTCGACTTTGGTGTTAATCCACTTCGAGTTATGCTCTCGCTTGCTCCCCCATGTGAAATCTCTAACATTCTTCATAGAAACTTTACTTCCTTTGAATGACGCTGTGCTAAGTTTTGCACAATCTGCAACCCATTCTCTATCCAATCCTGGTTCTAATGCTTTGAGACGGATATATCTCTTCCACATCGCATTAACAAACATTGCAATCAATGCTGCACCGCTAAGTATCATTACCCAAAAGGCGATGGCCTGAAGCATATTACCACCTCTTCCACATCAATGAAGAGCGGTCCCACCAATCGACTTCTCCATCCTCGTGCTTTCTCCAAAGCATTCCATTATCATCTATGTGAGTTGGCAATCCTTCTGCATCGGGCTCGCCCATTTCATCGAGCATTGAACCGAATAATTCGTCATCTTCAGGACTCTTCAGCATCAAAACAAATACCGCAATTCCAAGAACGAGAGATAGCATTACAATTCCCCAAATGCCTACACTAGAGGTTTCAGTGTTCTCGCGCATAGACTGTGCTGGAGCATCTTCATCTTCAAATTCCATTTCGGGTGACGGCATGCGGATTAGCATGGTTCCGCCAGTGGTGCTTATCTCCTCGTCATTGGTAACTGTCAACAGAACCTTGTATACTCCTGAACCCCATTTCGAACAGTCTAGTGAACTAGAATTTGCAACCATTCCGATTGAAGGAGTGATCCTCCAATCCTTGGTGTAATCATCATGGACCTCACCAGGTGCTGCGACATGGGTGATTGTACAAGGTGTACCTGCGAGGGCTTCATTTCCATTTACTTCGATTGTAAAGTGAGGAGGAGGTTTGTTTACGATAACGAGTTCTAATGTATCGCTGGTGGTTTGTCCAAGTCCATTTTGATAAGTTTCAGTTACAATATACATTCCTGCAGGCCAATTACTACAATCCAAAACTTGGTCAGAATCCAAAACTTTGAACGGAGTTCCTATGATTGAACGAGTTCCTTCGAAATTCCAGCGTGGACCGGTCTCATCGATGAACTCTCTAGTGATTTCACAATCATCGCCAGTTTGCATAATCTCTGAACCTGAAAGCAATAAATCGATTGAAGGAGTAGCTAAAGCAGGGCTTAAATCGAAGGTTCCAATGTTAACTGATTTGAGAAGTCGTCCATCTGAATCACTGATTTCCAAAACCAGTCTGTGCTCTCCTACTGCCCATGAATCATAGGTTAGTGAAGCGTTTTCTTGGTCTTCAAATCCCATAATGATTTCTTCATAAACTGTAAAACCAGAGTGCTCGCCAATCAATGTCAAAGTCAAATCAACCCACTGATTTGTTGAATTGATTACCACTACAACACGAATTGCATCCATCATTCCATCTTGATTGCTATCAAGGCTGTCATTCCTCAAAGCGACTAAATCCAAGCCTGCTGCTGTAAATGGATCACTTTCCTCTTCTGCAACCACTTGACCTGTAAAGCAAAGTGAAAACATTAGTGCAATCAAAAACCACTCACGCATCGGAGTCACCTCCTTCGGTTTCGGCAACTTCTGCAGCTATACCTTTCTCAAGAGAAGATGTCGAACGTGAATAGCGAACAATCATCGCAAGACCTGCTGAAAGTAGCATTACAGTACCCAGAATCATGTAAGTTAGCCAACTCGATGCTGGTTCTTCACCCATCACTGAGAATGCAGCATTCCAGCCACCGTACTCATCCGACCAACCGTCACCATCTGAATCAATACATCCTTGAACATCTCTAGTCGAGGTTCCAGATACGGTTGGACAATCGTCCCTCTTCGCGCCCATTGGAACATCTCCAAATCCGTCTTCATCGGTATCTTGCCATTGCAAACGGTCGGTTGGGAATGCATCGGCTTGGCCCCACGGAGACGCTAACCAATTTTGTGAAGGGTCAGACCAGCCATCGCCATCGGAATCACGACAACCCAATCTATCGAAGAAGGATTGGCCGCGCTCATTTGGACAAGCATCACCTTCGTGGCCTTCGGAATTATCACCGAATCCATCGCCATCTAAATCACGCCATTGGGTAGGTTCGTGTGGGAATTTATCTCCTTGATCTGACCAACCATCACCGTCGGTATCATGGCAGCCCCATCTATCGCCACCAGCGGTAGGTCCCTGGGAAGTTCCTGGAACATCCGGACATACATCAGCAGTAGTTCCCCTTGGATTGTCTCCCCTTCCATCACCATCTCTATCATGCCACTGAGTGACATCAGCAGGCCAAGCATCAGCAATACCTCCAGGGCTTGCTAACCAATGAGTTGTAGGGTCTGACCAACCATCTCCATCTGAATCAGGACAGCCCCATCTATCCATGGCAGAATTACCTTCAGTCGCAATGCATCCATCACCCCTCCAAGCTTCTCTCCAAGTCTCTCCATCGAAGTATTCGAGATTATCACCATAGCCGTCATCATCTGTATCATGCCATTGGCTCTCATCATCTGGGAAAGCATCTGCAAATCCATCAGGATGAGAAATCCACCAATCATCTGGATTAGAATAACCATCCATATCAGAATCTAAGCAGCCAAATCTGTCTGCCCAACTAATCCATCCACTCTCAACTTCTTCGACTGTGCTATGTGGGCAAACATCGCCTTCGTATCCAGTGATATCATCACCATAACCGTCTCCGTCAGTATCTCGGTATTGGCTTGGAATCATTGGGAAATCATCGACTTGGGTTGCACCATATGAGTTGTTATCGCCCCAACCATCCCCATCAGAGTCAAGCCACTGAGTTGGATTATCTGGGAAATCATCGACTTGCAAGGCTCCTTCGCTTTGATTATCGCCCCAACCATCATTATCTCTGTCAGACCATTGAGTAGGATTGCCCGGGAAAGCATCTGCTCCATTCGAAGCGGTCCAATTTGAATCTGGGTCTGACCATCCATCACTATCTGCATCTGGACAACCAAATCTGTCTTCCACAGAATATCCGGTGATGAATGGACAAGCGTCTGGCTGGCTTGCGTTGTCATACCACTCACCAATCGACCAATTCATTCTGGTTTCATTCCATGACCCATCCGCCCAATTATCGCCAAAGCCGTCCTCGTCGGTATCATTCCACTGGCTAGGAGTAAAAGGGAAAGCATCTGCAAAACCATTAGGATGAGCAAACCATGGCTCAACTCCGTCTAAGCCACCAGGGTCTTCATCAGACCAACCATCCCCATCCGAATCTAGGCATCCAAAGCGATCTAGAGTGGAGTAACCTCTACTATATGGGCAGTGATCGGGTTCGAAACCGTTGATATTGTCGCCAAACCCGTCATTATCAGAATCTATCCATTGACTTGGCTGAATGGGAAAAGCATCTGCTCCATTGTTTGTAGTCCAGCCTTCATCGGGGTCAGACCAACCATCTGAGTCTGTATCAGGGCAGCCTTGACGGTCGTTGGTAGAAGTGCCTTGAACTAAGTCACAATCATCTTCATTATCAATGAAACC